>JAPLTI010000119.1 GCA_026398285.1 Verrucomicrobiota bacterium | reverse complement strand
AATCAGCCCTCCTCGCCTCACTGACCCTTTTCATATCGAGCTTCGCGACCTCCTCGATTTTTACGATCCTCATGGCGGCGGCCCTTTATTTCATCGGCCACCTGCAATCCACCGCGAGGGAATACTGGCTCTCGGGTGTGGATGTGGAATGGTGGTCCCGGCTTCTCGCAGCCGCTGTGGCGCTCCTTTTCCCGGATCTACAAGCCTTCAACCTCACGGATGACATCATCGCCGGAACCGCCGTGCCGCTCGCCCTTTTTCTCAATACGGCAGGTCTGGGCATGCTGTATGTCGCCGTCTATTTCGCGCTGTCGGCGCTGGTTTTCTCGAGTCGGGAACTATGAACCGCAGGAAAATCGCGGCCCTTGCCTTGCTTTGCCTTTTTGGAGCCGCAGTTCTACCGCTCCAATCGATGCTTCAGCGCGAGGCCCAGGCTGCCCATTTTCAAAAGACGACGCTGAGCATCAATCTCCGCGAACGCATCGGACAAGCCGGCTTCCTCGCCGCGCTGAGCGGATTCCGTTCACCACTCGCCGCGCTACTGTGGATCCAAGCCCATACGGCATGGGAGAACACCGAGTGGGGAAGAATGGCCGGTCTTTTTGAAACCGTCACCACACTCCAACCCCGCTCCCTGCCCTACTGGGACATGGCGGCCTGGCACATGGCGTGGAATGCCAGCGTCGCCGCGCTCCAGAATGAGAAGCAACCCAGCGAGGCCCTCCGCATCCGCGCCCAACGGGCCTACATCCAACTCGGCAGGGATTTTCTCGAGCGCGGCATCTTGAACAACCCCGACAGACCGCAATTGCACATTCAACTCGGAGTTCTTCTACGGGACAAAGTCGAGGACCACTGCGCCGCTGCGGAGGAGTTTTTAAAAGCCTCAAAATTTCCCGATGCTCCGCAATATGCGGCCCGCTTCGCCGGATACGAAATGGCGAAATGTCCCGGACGCGAACGCGAGGCCTACGATTACCTGCGGAAACTCTACGAGGAGGGCGAAAAACAGCGCCTCCCTTCGCTCATCAACCTCTTGCGGCAGATGGAAAACAAACTGGATATTCCCGCGAGCGACCGCGTATTGTCCGGCGTTCCCAGTTCTGAGCACTGACGACCCCATGAGATTTGCCATCCTCGGAGATATCCACGCCAACCTGCATGCGCTCCATGCTGTTTTGGCGGATGCTGCCGAGCAAGAGGTCACGCACCATATCTGCATGGGGGACATCGTGGGATACTGCGCTTACCCGAAAGAATGCGTGGACATCATCCGCGAACTCGATTGCCCCACGGTCAAAGGCAACCACGACGAGCAAGCCTCGAAGGAATTCTTTCAAGAAGGATTGAATCCCCTCGCGGAAGAGGCCTTGGGCTGGACCCGGAGTCAACTCAACCCGGCCGATATGCAATGGCTGCGGGAACTCCGCATGCAACGCCTGGTGCGCGATTTCACCATCGTCCACGCCACACTCGATACTCCTCACAAGTGGGGCTACGTGAACACTGAACTCGATGCGGCGGCGAATTTCAGCTACCAGCGAACAGGCATTTGCTTCATCGGCCACACGCATGTGCCGGTCGCCTACATGAAGGAGGGCGATTTCCGCACCGTTCCGCTCGATATCCTCCCGATCGATCGGAGCCAAAAATATCTCATCAATGTCGGCAGCGTCGGCCAACCGAGGGATGCAGACTGGCGGGCAGCCTATTGCGTCTACGACACCGAGCGTCAGGAAGTCGAATTGCGCCGTATCGAATACGACCTTCGCGGCGCCCAGGCGGCCATCCTCGCCGCTGGCTTGCCCGAGAAACTCGCCACCCGCCTTGAGAAAGGCCGCTGATTTTCCCTCTGGCCATCCCGTGAGCAAAATTTCCCATCAGAGGCCGGAGAATCTTCTCTTCATCAAACCCGGCTCGATGGGCGATGTCATCCACGCCCTGCCCGTAGCCTCGGCCATCCACCGCGCCTGGCCTGAAACACGCATCACTTGGATCATCGACCCGCGATGGGAACCCCTCCTAAAAGGACATCCCGCACTCGCCGCAACTCATCCTTTTCCGAGATCTGATTTTCGGGGGCCTATGGGCATGATCCGCTTCCTCGCTTGGTGCCGTCGCCTCCGCGATCTGAGAGCGGATGCCGCACTCGACTTGCAATGCCTTCTTCGAAGCGGCCTCATAGCGCGTTTCAGCAAAGCCCGCCGCGTCTGGGGACTCTCGGACGCACGCGAGGGGGCAGGATTTTTCTACACGGATCAGGTTCCGGTTTTGAAAGACGAACACTCCGTTCAACGCTACCTGCGCGCCCTCCCTGCCATGGGCATTCCGGTTCCTGAAAAACCCGAGTGGATTCTGCCAACCGACAAAACCTGCGGAGCCGTGCCTGAAAACCAGCCGTTCGTGGTTATTCACCCCTTCTCACGGGGAGCCGGAAAGTCCCTCGACAACGAGTGCCTCGATGCCTTTCTTGCCACCTTCCGCACACACTCGGATGCTCTCTGCGTGCTGGTCGGCGCGGGCGACTACTCCCGCGAAAACGATGCCGGTTTTCTGAATCTCCTCAACCGCACAACGCTCGCGGAACTCACCGACATCCTACGACGGGCAAGCTTCATTGTGAGTGTGGATAGCGGCCCCATGCACCTTGCAGCCGCGCTTGGAACTCCCCTACTCTCGATCCACACTTGGAGCGATCCTCGCCGCGTCGGGCCGTTTTCTGAAAAAGCCTGGATCTGGCAAGGTGGCGAAATCCGCATTCAAAACCTGACGGCAGCCCCTCTGCCGGAAAAGCCCTTCACTCCACACGACGCCATCGAGGCAGCCAAACTCGCCGCCTCAGCCGTTTCGAGCACTCCTCAAAGGTAATCTGAAAACTCGTAGAGAGCAGGATCACGCTCCGCTGGACGGGTCCGTGCTTTCACGCCGCCACCAGATGCCTCATCGCCTTCGCCACCTTCCATTCCGGGAAAATCCATTCCCTCAAAAGCATCACCAAATTCCTCCTCGAGCTTCTCGGGATCCTCGCCTGACTCGAGGCGGCGGATCATTTGCTCCATCTCGCCAGGCATTTTTTGTCCCGTCGCCTCAGTCATCTTCCGCATCATCCGGCCAAGTGCTCGAGGGTCGGGATTGTTCTCATCCATGCCCGCCATATCGCGTTCCATCTCGGCCATGACCCGTTCCATGCGCGGATCCATGTCATCCCCTGCAGGCGTCTCCGACTTTTCCTTCGCCCGGCCGGTGAAGGCGAACTTCGAAACCAAACGCTCCATGCGTGCATTCGGATCGTCCGGGCATTTGGGAACCTTGCTCGCGCAGGAAAGACTGCGGGCGAAAAACGAATAAATCTTGTTCGTATCGGGTGAGTGGAATTCGTAGATCGGCATGGTTTGTTGAGATCGGGGTGAATTTAGCTCGTTTGCGGAAAATCGTCCACCTCCTCGATGGAGCTTGGCTAAATACCAGACGCAGGCGTATTTTTGACCGCCATGGACACGGACTTTGATAAGCGGGATCAATTCGACGTGATCGTCATCGGCGGCGCCTTGTCTGGAGCCTCGACCGCGTTTCTTTTGAAGCGGCGCAACCCAGCTCTCCGCATCCTTGTGGTCGAGAAAAACACAGCCTTCAAGCGCCGTGTGGGCGAGGCCACGACAGAGGTCAGCGGATTTTTTCTGACCCGCATGCTCGGCCTGACGAATTATCTCGTCCGACATCAGATTCCGAAAAATGGTCTTCGGTTCTGGTTTTCCAAGAACCCCGAAGGCGCGCCCTCCGACTGCTCAGAGCTCGGGGGAAAATATCTCTCCACCGTTCCCGCCTTCCTGATCGACCGCTCTGAACTCGACGAAGAGATTCTGCGCCGTGCGATCGGCGCGGGTGTCGAGTCGCTCCGCCCCGCACAGGTGCTCGATGTGCAACTTGAGGCCGGGGGAATGCAAGAATTGCGCGTGCAATCCGGCTCCGAGACAAAAATCCTCAAAGCCCGCTGGGTAGTCGATGCCTCGGGCGTGAAGGCCCAACTGGCGCGCGCCAACGGATGGCTCCATACCAACGAAGCCCACCCCATACTCGCCGCCTGGAGCCGCTGGCGGAATACGGGCGACTGGGATGGGCTCGATTCGGAAATGGGCAACGACTCGAGCAAGAAGGGATTTTTTGGCATTCGAGGCACGGCCACCAACCACTTCGCGGGCGATGGATGGTGGGCTTGGTGGATTCAATTAAAAAACGGCGATGTGAGCATCGGCGCCGTTGTGGACCAACGGTTGGTGGACTGGAGTGAACAGGAAGGCACGGTCGGCGAAAAACTGCGTGGATTCCTCTCAAGACATCCAGCGGCGCGCGTGATGATGCGCGATGCGGAATTCGTCGAGGGCGATGTGCACTTCCGCAGAAATCTGCCGTATTGGTCCGAGCGCCATGCGGGCGATGGCTTCCTCCTCGTAGGCGACGCCTCGGCCTTCATCGATCCCCTCTACAGCCCCGGCATGGACTGGATCGCTTTCACAGCATCAGCCGCCGTCGAACTCATCGCCAAATGCCAAGACGGTGAAAACCCAGGGCCTCTTGTGGAAAAACACAACCGCGATTTCGGCATCAGCTACCAGCGGATGTTCGGCGCCCTCTACCAAGACAAATACGACTACCTCGGCGACATCGACCTCATGCGCGTCGCGTTCCGCCTCGATATCGTGACCTACTATCTATACATCGTCCGGTTTCTCTACAAAGACGGTCCGCAGGCGATTCTGAAGCCCCCCTTTTCACCAAAAGAAGCAGGCCCATTTTTTCGATTCATGCGTTTCTACAACCGCCGCCTCGCAGCCATGGGCAGGAGCCGCCGCGAGCGCGGAGTCTTCGGCCAGCATAACGAGGGCCAGAGGGATCTCGTTGGCGGATTCAATTTCCGCCTCGGGCAACTCTTCCGCACTGCGTTCGATGGACTCTGGATTTGGCTGAAACTCGAACTCCAAGAAGGCTGGCGCACTGGAACCTCATCGCAGAGCCAACCCGAGCGGACGGGACGATTTTTCTCCGCAAAGGCAGGGGATTTTGATAGAGGTGCGGGCTTGCCTGTAAATGGAAACGCTCCAGCCACCAGATGACGAACTCGTCCGCCGCACCCAAGCGGGGGATGCCCGTGCGTTTGACGAGCTGGTTGTGAGATTCAGCCCCCGGCTCTACGGACTGGTCTACCACATGACTTCGAGCCATGAGGACACGAACGACCTGCTTCAGGATATTTTTTCAAAGGCCTACCGCTCCATCAAAGGCTTCCAGGGCAAATCCTCTTTCTACACTTGGATGCATACCATCGCCGTGAACATGGCGATCAACTTCCTCAAGAAACGGAACCGCAGGAAAACCATGAGCCTTGATGATGTGGACAACGGCATCCTCAATGACCCCGATTTTATCGAAGCCACGAGTAATGGCGATCCCAGCCGCGAGGCAAATCTCAGCGAACTTCAAAAAAAACTGAACGAATCCATGCTCAAGCTGTCACATGACCATAGAGCAGTCGTCACTATGTTCGATATTCAAGGCATGCCTCACGCTGAGATTTCCAAAGTTCTCAAGATTTCGGAGGGCACGGTGCGCTCACGCCTCTTTTATGCCCACCGACAGTTGCAAAATTACCTTCAGGAGTTTATTAACAAGTAACCAGCCGTATGGATAACGAAGACAGTATTACAAAGATTCTCCGACTGAAACGCTACGAACAACCCCCGGAGGAATACTTCGAAAACTTCCTGGCCGAGTTCCAAGCCCGTCAGAGAGCCGAAGTGATACATCGTCCGCTCCTACATATCGCTTGGGATCGTTTTTGCTCCATTTTTGTCATGCCACCGGTCCCCAAGCTGGTCATGGCCTCTTCGTTCGCCGCAGCCGTATTTGCTGCGGTTTTTGTTATGAACTGGGCGGATGACGACACGCCTTCAAACCTCACGCTGGCCTCATCCGGCGCGGTGCAACTGGATTCCAAAGCACGCCCCGCGAAGGGTAAAAACGGTTCGGCTGTGCAATATGTCCTACCTGCGAGACCGGTCAGCTATGCTTCCGCACGCAGCTTTTAGTTTTTCCAGGCGCGCGGCCGTTCTCACAGCGGCATCCTTGCTTGCATGCACCCTCCCGCGCGCCCGTGCGGCAGGGCCGGATTTGGCGGAACATATCACCTGCCAGATTCGAAAAGTTTTTGATGAAAACCAGAAGGCCGTTGTGCGCGTGCAGGCCAGCGACTCGCTCGGAGTGCGGCTTGGCAGCGGTTTTTTCATCGACCCCACTGGCATGATCTACACGCATGCCGGAGTCGTTTTGAATGCGGAGGATGTGAGCGTGACCTTCAACGGAAACTCCCTGCCCGCCCGCGTGGTGACCACCGACGAGCGCAGCGGCATCGCAATTCTCAAGACGGATTGTATCAGCCCGTTTATACGAATCGGAAATTCCGAAAATGCCACGGTTGCGATGCCTGTGATTACGATTGGATTCCCAGAGGATCGGAATTCCAGTGCCAGCTTCGGAATGATCGCCGGCCACGACCGCCAGCACATGGGCCAGTATTTTTCCACCACCCACATCCGCGCCAACATGGCTGTGAACCGCGGTGAAGGAGGCGCTCCCGTTCTAAATCTGAATGGCGAGGTCATAGGAATCCTCGTCGCCCGCATCAATGACAGCGGCTCCTGCCATATCCTCCCAATCCGTGCCGCCGAAAAAATCCGCCACGACATGGCCCGCTACGGAGAACTCCGCCACGGCTGGGTGGGCGTGGAAGTCGAAGACGCCCCGGAACCCGTCAACGGCTCGACAGCAAAAATCACCTCGCTCAATCCCCTCGCCAACGCAGCCGAGCAGGGCCTCAAATCAGGAGACATGGTCAACGCCATTGGCTCCACACCCGTGGCAACAAGCGAAGATGTCGTCGACGCCTCCTACTTCCTCACCGCCGGAGAATCTGTAGATGTCAAAATAACCCGCGACGGCCAGCAGATGAGCATCAAGGTGATCCCAAAGCTCCATCCCCTCACCCCGGCAAAGCCTCTCCACGCTGAGGCCCCGCAGCAGCCCTAACCCCGCGCGGTTCACGCGCCACCGAGGCATCCTCGCAATGAAAGCGCTCTACGACGAGCGCGCTCCCATGAGAGCCCTTGGATCGAAGGCGGTTTTTTTTCATAGTCTCCAGAGTCAGTCATCCTGACCTCTGCCCCATCGCGTCTGCATCGCTGGGAAAGTGGATGATCTTTTTTTGACACGGGAAAACCACGCCATTCGAGAATCGGTGGGGATTCTTAAACCGCGAATAGCGCATTGTCGCGCGGTAGATGTAGCGGCGTCGCTATGAGCGCCTGGGGGGCATCCGAATCGGCAGTCATAGACAGCCGCTACAAACCCGCGCGGCAGCGCAGGTCGTAATTCCAAGGTAGGGATGCCGCGCCGCCGGCGTCCCAAGATTCAGCCGCGCCAGCGGCGTTTCTTCTGGATGCAATGGCGGCTCCGCCGCGCAAATTGGTCAGCGGCGGCGCGCCGACCCTACCCTGCATGCACGAGCGCGCTGTCGCGCGGTTGCTGTGGTGGGAAGATAAAAAAACGGGCACCGGCTTTTCAGCTCGGTGCCCGTTTGAAGTTTTAAAGGCTTCTATTAACGACGGCCGAAGTCGCGGCGTCCACCGCCGCCACCACCGCCACCGCCACGGCGGTCATCACGACCACCGCCGCCACCGCCACGGAAGTCGCGGCGAGGGCCATCGAAGCGTCCACCACCGCCGCCGCCACCACCGCCTGCAGGACGGTCTTCGCGAGGACGGGCTTCGTTGACTGTAAGGGCACGGCCATCGAGATCTTTGCCGTGGAGTTGCTCAACAGCTGCTTGAGCCTCGGAATCGGATGCCATCGTGACGAAGGCGAATCCGCGGGAGCGGCCAGTGAATTTATCTTGCATTAGCATGACTTCGGAAACCGCACCGCACTGCGAGAACAGGTCCTGAATGGCGATCTCTGTCGTATTGAATGACAGGTTGCCGACGTAGAGTTTATTACCCATGGTATTTACTATATTTAACGCATTAGAGATCGAGGCCTGTTCCCGACTGCCGGGTTTCAAACTGCCCGGGGAGTTTTCTCTCCGGGATGTCCACCAAATCCTGATCAAATCTGCAATGCCCTTATTCGCCTTTTTTCAGAGCTTGGCAAATAGTATTTGAGAGTATTTTTTTCGAGATGGTTGACGGCGGCGGCTGTAATCGGGAAGTTGAAAGGAGATGAGACTTTCGAGATGCATCCTGATTCTGCTGGCGGCGATTTGTTTTTCCCCTCTTGGATTTGCGCAGCAGCAAATGCGCGTGCCGTTCAACTTCCAGTGGGGCGAATCCCCTACACGCGTTGAGCAAAGCCTGGTGGGGATCAAAGCAAAAATCACAGAGCGCAAGGTCGTGGACGGGCGGACGGTTTATGTGGTGGAGGGCATCCCGCAGAAGCAGCTTCAGCGCGCCTTGTTTTATTTCCGGAACGATATGCTTAACGAGATCGAGCTTCACTTTGGAGACAGTTCGTGGGACTCGCCGAGATACGATCTCTTCTTCGAGGAGGTGCGCCGCAATGTGGATTCCAAATACGGCATCGGCCGCCTGCTCACCCGCTCACGCAACCGCGAGGGGGATGTGCTGCAGACGCTCGTAGGCTACCAATGGATGCAAGGAAGCATCGCGCTCCGGCTCTATCTCTTCACAGCCGAAAAAGACCCGAACGCCCTGCGGGTGCTGAGCCTCCACTACAAGGAGGCTTAGAGGGCCAAACTGCGCGGTGAGGCGAGATTTAGAGAAACTCAAAATCGGCTACCACGGCGTGATGATCAGAAACATCTGTCTTCTCAACCCTATGGGAAACGGGGCGCAGCGGGGCATTGAAAAACAAGTGATCCGTCACAAATGGCATGCGGCGCCAGGTGATTTCCTCATTTTGCACTGTGCGGAATCCTGCATTCTCAAATTGGCGCACGATTGACTCGCCAGGAGCGGAGTTCATATCCCCCGCGAGAATCAGCGGTTCGCCTCCGACCGCACGCAGCCTTGATTCGACGATGGATCGCTGCTCAGGATGCGCATCACTCGAATCTCCGATCATAAAAAAGGCCTGAAGATGGGTGTTGAGAATTCTCAAAGTGCGCCCCTCTAATGTAGTGGAAACCTCAAGCAGAAGCCGTGAAGAGGTGCGGCGTTTTTTGCCCTCGAAGATGAATTCCAACTGCGCCGACGGGAGATCGGTCTTATGAAAATCCGTCAACTTCGTGCGTGAGAAAACGGCCAAGCCCAAACCAAAGGGCAACTCGGTGTCATTTTTCAAAGGATAAGAAAAGACGGAATCATAACCGGTGAGAAGTTCCTTGAGCCGCATGTAATGAGGCGGCGGATCGACCTGCATGCCCCCATCATGACCGCGCTCGACCTCCTGGAGACATACGATGTCGGGATTCAAGCCTTTGAGAAAAGTCGCGACTCCGTCCACATTTACCACTGAGGGAAACGGATCGTTTTCTAACCAAGGCTGGCCGTTTTGCATATTGAATGTGACGACTCGGAAAGACATGGAAGATAGTTGGACCGGAAAGGATTATTGTTCGAAGAGTGTCGGATGAAAGACAATATTCAAACCTTTTTTTGAGGAACTTTGATCAAATCCTTCCTACTAATTCCAATGGGCGGGATTTTCTGAAGGCCCACATGCCAAGAATGGCGAAAAACACCAAAGCAAGAAGGGGTTTGAACCAGATACGCGTCAATTTGTAAATATCTCCATAGCAGTCAGAACCAAGCCCTATGCACAAAAAGACCAAAATCCAGACGACAGGAGTCACTGCTTTTTCGCGAAAAAGAATCGCAGCAAAGAGCGCCACATAGGGGGAAAGAATGATGTAGGATACTGTTTCCGTGCGGGGGTTAAAGGCCATGAGATAAGCGGCGGAGAGGGCCGTGACCAGAAAGGGAGCCAGAGCGGCCGAGTAGATTTTTTTCAATCTCCAGGCCAACCCGAGCGTCACAAAAGCAAAAACAGCCCGCACGGGGAACCATTGTTTATCAGGCAAATCGAAGCCGAATGTGCGAAACATGGCTGCGATGTCGTCGAAGTTATTGCCTGGAGGAATGCTGGCAACAGTGACCTGTTTAATGCACATGTGCCATTGGTTCAAAACATAGTTCGGATCGTAGTGAATGAAGGACAGGCCTGCAAAAACGAGAATTCCAACCGGGAGTCTCCACCACAGAGGACGATAAAGTGCACCGAGCAGCAAGAGCGGAACGAGACCCAGGGGCTTGGCGATAACTCCGAAAATCAGCCAAGCCGTAGCCGTCCACCATCGTTTTTCCGAGACAGCAAGAGCCGCTAAAATCATCGAGGCCGATAAGATCATGTTGAATTGACCATTCCTTCCCGCAGTGAGCGATGCTGGCAATGCCAAGACGGTTACCAAACAAGACAAACTCGCCACAGTGGCATCGGCGCGAAAGGATCGACACATGCGCCAGATCGCCCAGCCGAAAAGCCCCAGAGAAAACGCGCGGTAAAAAACCTCGCCAAGGCGGAGCATCAAGGTCGGCAGAAGCGTTTCACTCAAGGGCTGCTTGTTAAACTTCTTGAGATCCTTCGGAAATTCCTGCCAGGCAAATGGTGTGTAAATCAGGACCGACTGAGGAAAATAAAGAAAGCCCTGGCCTTTCAGCGAATACATGTTTTCGGAATTCCACCAATTATAGGCTGCGCGGCTGTAATGGTGCGTGATGTTGCGCTGGGCAGGCTGGAAAAAGGCCAATACTGCTACTATGGCAAAAAAGAGCAACCAGATCCGCTTGGCGTAGGTATCGGACTTCGGACTCCAGAAAAAGACGTTGAGTTTTTCCATCGAAAGCGGAGAGGCTCTTACGGGAACTTGCAAATGCAAAGCCTCAAAATTTTTAAAACCGGAGGCGTCGGCAAAAGAAAACGCCGCCCGTTTGCACAGGCGGCGTTCATTGTTTGATTCACTGAATCCCTGAAGCGATTACTTGGTCGGAACCGTGGCAATCGTCTGAAGGATGCGGCTGGCGATTTTATAAGGGTCGCCTTGGGAATTCGGACGACGGTCTTCGAGGTAGCCTTTGTAGCCGTTATTGACGAAGCTGTGCGGCATGCGGATCGATGCGCCACGATCAGCCAAGCCGTAGCTGAATTTGTCGATGGACTGGGTCTCGTGGAGACCTGTGAGGCGCAGATGGTTATCCGGCCCATAAACGGCGACATGCTCGTTTTTGTATTTATCGAAGGCTGCCATGAGATTCTCGAAGTATTCCTTACCACCGACTTCACGCATGTGCTTGGTGGAGAAGTTTGAGTGCATTCCCGAGCCATTCCAGTCGAAATCCTTGCCGAGCGGTTTGCAATGGAAGTTCACATCCACGCCATATTGCTCGCAGAGGCGAACAAGGATGTAGCGGGCGATCCAGACTTCATCGGCGGCGCGCTTGGAGCCTTTGCCGAAAATTTGGAATTCCCACTGGCCCTTGGCGACCTCGGCATTGATGCCTTCGTGGTTGATGCCAGCATCGAGACAGATGTCGAGGTGCTGCTCGACGATATCACGGGCGATGTCGCCCACCGCGTTGTAGCCCACGCCGGTGTAATAGAGACCTTGAGGAGCAGGGAAACCTTCAGCCGGAAAGCCCAATGGGCGTCCATTTTGATAAAGAAAATATTCTTGCTCGAATCCGAACCATGCCTCGGGATCATCCAAAATGGTCGCACGGGAGTTTGAGATATGCGGCGTGCCATCGGGCATCATAACTTCGCACATAACCAGAGCACCGTTCTTGCGGGTGGAATCCGGGAAAACCGCCACAGGTTTCAGCACGCAATCGGAGCTGCCGCCGGGAGCCTGGCGGGTGGAGCTGCCGTCAAAGCCCCACAAAGGGAGTTCTTCAAGCTTGGGAAAGCTGGAGAATTCCTTGATTTGGGTTTTGCTGCGGAGGTTTGCCACCGGCTCGTATCCGTCGAGCCAGATGTATTCGAGTTTGTATTTAGCCATTTTTGTTAGGTGTATTTTTTTGAGCAGACCAGGCCGTCTGGTGTAGCTTTTTTTTCGTTTTTCCCATCTTCCCTTGCGGCGGGGTGATTAAAGCAATCGGGATGCCAAGTATTGCCGTGAAGTTTTACGAAGTGCGATCAGAAAATCGGCGATCAGCTACGGGAGATTGACCGTGAGCGAGTTAAGCCCCATCTCCCGCACGAGTCTGGCGTAGGTTTGAGAGGGCCTGTCGCCCAGATGGTCTACTTCCAAACGCGCCAAATCGCGTTGGAAATCGATGCGATAAAGCCCAAACCGAGGGCTGAAGGAGCCCCACTCGTAGTTGTCGGTGAGTGACCAGTGGAGATACCCCACCACAGGCACGCCGGCGTCGAGCATGCGCCGCACTTCGAGAAGGTGGGCTTCGAGATAGGCGCTGCGGGTTATCTTGTCGCGGCGAGGTTCGCCTCCGGAATCATCGATTCGACTGCGCAGGGCCATGCCATTTTCTGCGATGAGAATGGCCATTCCTGGGAAGGCGCTGGCGTAATACTGGCAGAAGGCGGTCATGCCCTCGGGCAGGAAATGCCAATCCCACCACTTGCAGGCGAGCACATCGAGCATGTGGGCGGAGATGCTCCAGCTTTTGAATTCAAGGTCTGAAAAATCTGGCGCCCGCAAGGCATGGCTCACAAAGGGGTCGTAATAATCGAGCCCGAGGTAATCCAGCGCGCGGGCCCTTGGCGCGCGTTCGGCCTCGGTGAAGAAAAATTCAAACGCCTCGGATGTGGCCGCACGCGAGGCAAAGTAATTGGCCAACCGGTGCAGACCCGCCCCTGCCATGGCGGCGAGATCAGTGCGGCGCTGGAGCGCGATGTGCGTGAAATGACGCGAGAGCGCCTCCGGAATCGCATTGTAGGCTCTCACATGCGCGGCCAGCATGCGGTTGTAGGCGCGCAGGCCAACGGGGATTCCAGCCTCTGGACCACCCGGAAAATGGCGGTTCAGATAGGTGTTCAAAACGAGCATGTTTGGCTCGTTGAGTGTGACATACCACCGCACAGGCGGTTGGCCGAAGTGGTCGCAGAGTCTTTGGTTGAGGCGCTCGATCGTAAATTGAACGAATTTTTGAAAAGCCCCGGGCGTTCCGTCGTCCAGCCAGGCATCAACTCCCAGCCAGGCCGGGTGAGTGAAATGCTGCAGCGTGACCACAGGCTCCATGCCCGCTTCGCGACAGGCAGCCACACGGTCCGCATAGGCATCCACCGCCGCTCCGTCGAAGGCCGGCGCTGGACCAAGCGCGTTCGTGAAAGACGGCTGCACGCGCGTCCACTCGATACTCAACCGAAACGCATTGAGCCCCATCCCACGGGCCAAGTCGAAGTCACCTCGATACCTGTTCCAGAAATCCACCGCGCGCCCGGTGCGATCGACCCGGCCCGACTTCTCGCAGGCGCCCCAATTGTTCTGCGGCTCGCCGGGCCCGTTGTATCCGCCTTCGCTTTGGTATCCCGAAGTGGCGACCCCGATTAAAAATGGTGTGGAATGATTCATATAGAAACTCCCCTATCCTGCGGCGGCGATGCGTTTGCGCAGGGCCTTCTCGCGAAGTTTTGAAATGACCACAGGACGCCTGTCAGGCTCCTCCAGAACAATGCGGCTTATTTCCGCCGCCGCATTCGGGTGGCCGAGGCTACGCGCATTTCGGGACATTTGCCTGAGTCGCTCGGGATCATCCAGCAAGCGGCGAAGCTTGTGCGCGACGAGAGTGACCTCAGTGCATTTCACGGCGGCACCCGCTTCGAGAAGAACATCGGCATTGCGCTCCTCCTGGCCGCCAATCGGATCCAGAATCATCATTGGCAGTCCGCAGGCCACAGCTTCGGCGGTCGTCATACCTCCCGGCTTGCTGAGCAAAATCGAGGCCACAGACATGAAATCCGACATTTCCTTTGTGTAGCCAAAGACTCTGAAATCCCCCGGCCGGTCTTTCAGTAAATCCACAATCTCGTTCAGCATTTCCTCATTTTTTCCGCAGACGATGATGGCCTGAAAATTCCTGTCCAACTGCAGCAACTGCCTCACGACAGCCGTCGCCGGACTCATGCCCAGCGCGCCACCGGCAACGAGGAGGGTCGGCCTTCCGGGCTGCAATCCATGCCGCTCCAGCACGGCGTTCGCATCCACAGGCGCTCCAAACTCAGGCTCCACGGGAATGCCAGTAACCTCAATCCGGTCGGCAGGCAGGCCGAGCGCCTCCATGTGGATTTTATCGTCCTCCTGCGCCACGAAATACCAATTGAAAGCGCGCGTAATCCAAAAAGCATGGAAATGAAAATCCGTGATCACCACGCCCAGACGCGCCTCAAGTTTCCCGTTGGCAATAAGCCAGGAGATGACCCCGGCCGGCATGAAATGCGTGCAGAGAATGACATCCGGCTTGAATTCCCGCACCAGGTTGATGAGCGGCAAAGCCTGGGGCAGATCGATCAACAAGCGCCCCTTGTCGGCAACCCACGGGTCGTCGCTCGTCTCATACCACCAGCCCAGAAACTCCGGCAGCATGGCGGAGAGTTTTTTATAGAGCGTGGAGTAGAACTGCTTGTGGAGGACATTCGTATGGTCGAGCGAGTCATCCGAGAGAACCTCGTCCACATCACTTCTGGCCCGCATGGCGCGTGCAAGGGCATCGGCCGCCTTCACATGCCCGGAACCCACAGAGGCGGATAAAATCAAGACGCGCTTTCCCATAGGCCAGCAACCTGCCCCAATTCCCGCCGTCTGCCAAGCCGGAGTCTTTCGTTGACTCTCCCGGATTTCCGGAGAAGCTCTCGCGCGATGGGAGTTTTTCAGAAACAACGCCAAAGCAGACACCACCGGATTGGTGGATTAGTTGATTTTATCGATCAACTTTTTAAAACCTGCCTTGTTCTGCTCGTTGCCTCCCCGTTTTTCACAGCCAGCGCCGAGCAGGTTGTTCGCGTGGGATTTTTCCCAAATATCACTCATGCTCAGGCACTCGTGGCCTCAAACATGTCACGCGAAGGCAAAGGCTGGTTTGAATCCCGCCTTGGCGAACCCGTCAAGTTGGAGTGGTCGATTTACAATGCCGGCCCTTCAGCGATGGAGGCTTTCTTTACCAAAGCAATCGACATGACTTATGTCGGGCCTAGCCCTGTGGTAAACGCCCACGCTCGCGCCAACGGCAAGGAGGTTCGCGTCATGGCCGGCTCCATGCGCGGTGGCGAAGCGCTCGTGGTGCGCGGCGGCGAAATCACCTCGGTGGATGACCTCAGAGGAAAAACCATTGCGACACCGCAACTCGGAAACACCCAGGATGTGGAATGCCGGGCGTGGCTGCTGAAGCAAGGAATCAAAGTCACACTCGTGGGAGGCGATGCACGGGTCATCCCGACCGCCAATCCCGACATGCTTCAGCTTTTCACGCAAAAGAAACTTGATGCAGCCTGGACGGTGGAGCCATGGGTGACCCGCCTCATCAATGAAGCGGATGGCCGGATTTTCCACTCCGATCCCAAGGCCCTTACGACTGTGCTTGCGGGCCGCGTTGGCTTTCTGGAGGAACGCCCCGCGCTCGCTGCCAAATTTGCGGAAGCCCATCAGAGCCTCACCGAATGGATTCGAGCGAACCCCGAGGAGGCGCGCCGCCGTGTGCGCGACGAACTCAGCGCCATAACCCGTCGTGAGATTTCCCAAAAACTCGTCGATGAAGCCTGGACGCGCCTTGATCCGAACACAGCTATCTCGGTCGAGCCTTTTGAAGCATTTCTCCAGCATGCGCGCGAAGTCGGTTTCCTGCGCGCCCGCGTCGATTTGAAAAACCTTCTCTGGCAGCCATGAAAAAAATCACGATGAGCCTCGAAAACGAACTCGCAAACACAGCCCCCGAGCGCATCGAGGCCAATAATATCTCGAAGTCCTTCACCACCGAGCGCGGCAAGGTTCTCGCTCTCGACAATGTGAGCGTGAAAGTCGGCGAAGGGGAATTCGTCTGCCTCGTCGGCCCCAGCGGCTGCGGCAAGTCCACGCTTCTGAACCTCATCGCCGGCCTCGACCAACCGGACAGCGGACAGATTTTGGCGAATGGCGAAAACATCACCGGCCCCGGACGCGACCGCATGGTCATGTTCCAAGAGCATGCGCTTTTCCCTTGGCTGGATGTCAGAGGCAATGTGCTCTTCGGCCTCTGCCTCAAGCCGGGACTGAATTCCAAGGAACGCCAGGAGGTCGCCAAATACTACCTGCACCTCGTGGGATTGGAAAAATTCGAACGCGCCAACATCCATGAACTCTCAGGCGGCATGAAACAACGCGTCGCCCTCGCCCGAGCCCTTGCGCCCAACCCCCGCGTGCTGCTCATGGACGAACCCTTTGCCGCGTTGGATGCTCTCACTCGCGAACACCTCTACGGCGACATCCAGCGCATCTGGGAAGCCCGCCGCAAGACCATCATTTTCGTGACCCACAATGTCCGCGAAGCCGCCTGCCTCGGCGACCGCGTGCTTCTTTTCTCACCAAACCCCGGCCGCATCCGCGCGGAATTCCGAATCGACCTTCCACGCCCCCGCGACATCAACAGCGTGGAACTCGCCCGCTACTCGACAGAAATCACCACCGCTCTCAAAGGTTTCACCACCGCACAGGGCCAGGAGGCCTCCGAATGATCCACCGCATCTTCACACTCGCATTTTTTCTCTTCCTGATCGCTTCCTGGGAGGCCGCATCCCGCTCGGGGATGTGGTCGCCCGTGCTACTCCCCTCTCCGCTCAATGTGCTGGAATACATGTGGCAGGCTACATTAGATGGCACACTCTGGACGGCGACTCTTGTCACCATGCAACGCCTCCTCTTGGGCTATGGTATCGGCCTGCTTTTCGGAGTTCCACTCGGCCTACTCACCTCGCGCTTCCGCATTCTGCAAGACACCCTCGGCCTGCTGGCTCTTGGTATTCAGACCCTGCCAAGCGTTTGCGGGGTGCCGCTGGCCCTTCTGTGGTTTGGACAGACCGAGGCCGCCATGCTTTTTGTGGTGGTCATGGGAACCCTCTGGTCGGTGCTCATCGCGACGAGTGATGGCGTGCGCTCCATGCCGCCAATCTATCTGCGCGCCGCCCGCACCATGGGATCGAAGGGTCTGCACACTTGGTTCAATGTCATCCTGCCCGCCTCACTTCCTTACCTCATCGGCGGCATGAAGCAGGGCTGGGCCTTTGCATGGCGCTCGCTGATGGCGGCGGAGATTTTTGTCACCATCCTCACCGGCTTCGGCCTCGGGCAACTCCTGCAATACGGCCGCGAACTCTTGGCGATGGATCAAGTCGTGGCTGTTTACTCGAAGCCTTTGGCTTTCGTGTCACACGCCCACAGCGACCATACAGGACGCCACGAGAGAACCATCGCTACGCCAACGACCCTTCGCCTCATGGAAGCGCGCATGGGCACCCTGCACGGCGAAAAAATCCCCCTACCCTTCGACGAGCTGCGCGATTTTGAAAAATTCCGCATGCGCCTGTTGCCAGCTGGGCATGTCTTGGGATCCGCCCAGTGTTTTGTGGAAACCGAGCAAGGAAGCCTCCTCTACACGGGCGACTTCAAACTCCGGCAGGGAGCAAGTGCCGAGACGACCGCTCACACGCACGCCGAGACACTGATCATGGAGACGACCTACGGACTCCCGCGCTATGTGTTTCCGCCGTTTGAGGAGGTAATGGCTCAAATTCTCAAGTTTTGCATCGAATCCCTGGAGGAAGGCGCAACGCCCATTCTGCTCGGCTATTCGCTCGGCAAGTCCCAGGAAATCCTCGCCAATCTCTGCGGAGCCGGGATGCAAGTCATGCTCCACTCCGCCATCGCAAAACTCATCCCGGTCTATGAATCGGAGGGCATTGTTTTCCCGGAGCACACACCCTGGGACACAAAAAGCGCAGCGGGCCATGTCCTCATTTGCCCTCCCACCAGCGCTGGAAGCCGGGCCATGGCGATGGTGAAGAAACGGCGCGTCGCCGCCATCACCGGCTGGGCGATGGATGCCGGCGCCATCCACCGCATGCGCTGCGACGCCGCCTTTCCGCTCTCCGACCACGCGGGCTACGACGACCTCCTGCGGCATGTGGAAAATGTCGCTCCCAAGCGGGTGCTCACCCTGCATGGCTTTGCGTCCGAATTCGCCGCCGATCTCCGCTCGCGCGGCATCGAAGCCTGGGCGCTCACGGGGCCGAACCAACTCGACCTGGCAATGGAGATTCCCCGCCAGCGGACACCCTCCAAGCCTGTGTCTGCCGAGCCGGCGGCGTCGGGTTTTCTGAGATTC
>JAPLTI010000005.1 GCA_026398285.1 Verrucomicrobiota bacterium | reverse complement strand
CCAACCTCCTAAACATTCGTTCTGCGGGTGGACGGGTCTGAAAAATGTTCAAAGTGGGAAAGAAAGAGGGAATTAGTCTCCCGATGCTTACCTGTTTCTAACCATCTTTTGGATGTTTTTTCAAATGACATCAACCCGCATGCCGATGCTGTCTTCTTCAATGCGATAAATCCGGCAAATCCTTGATGAAAAATCTCCCCCCGAGCGTCCTCTTTCAGTCTCCGCACACCGAAAGAAGGCTGGCTTGGTGGTTCGGATAGTCGCAAAATCATAGCTACACCATTCCAATGACTAACACCCTCCTCCCCCTCCTTGCCGCCAGCGCTACACCAAACCCCATGTCTACTTTGGACATCATCCTTTTCCTTGTCTTTGTCATCGGGGTGGTGGCCCTCGGCATCTACCAAGGCGAACGGTCCACCGGCGACAACCAAGATTCCGGCGGAGCGGCGGGTTATTTCCTCGCGGGGAGGGGACTCACCTGGTGGCTCGTTGGCTTCTCACTCATCGCGGCAAATATCTCGACCGAGCAATTTGTCGGCATGTCCGGGGCGGCGGCGGATTGGCTTGGAATGGCCATCGCCTCTTATGAATGGATGGCCGCCATCACTCTGGTAGTCGTAGCATTCGTCTTCCTGCCGAAGCTCCTGCGCTGCGGCATCTACACGATTCCCGAGTTTCTCGAGTATCGCTACGGCCCGTTCTCACGCCTCGTCATGGCGCTCGCAAGTTTGGTTATCCTTGTAGGTGTCCCGACTGCCTCTGTCATCTACTCCGGCGCCAAGGTCGTGTCGGTTTTCTTCCAAGGCCAAACGCTCTTCGGCCTCGATTTCGGCTCGGTGACGGTGGGTTGCTGGGTCATTGGAATCTCGGCCGCCATCTATGTGCTCGTAGGCGGTCTCAAGGCCTGCGCGTGGACGGACCTGATCTGGGGCGCATCGCTCATTCTTGGCGGAGCGGTCGTGATGTGGCTCGCTTTTGCCGCATTGGAAAAAGCCGACCCAGCCGCACTTATCACCACCAAGGTCGCAAACTCCTCGGCGACCGTGCAGGACCTCGAAAACGCTGGAGCTTGGGAGAGATTCCAACTCCTCAATGCCGGCAAGGACGGCGAGGCCAAAGCCATGCCGGGCGAAAACCTCTCCGGCGGCAAACTCCATATGATCCGCCCCGCCAGTGATCCCAGCATCCCGTGGACTGCCCTTCTCATCGGGCTCTGGATCCCGAACTTTTTCTACTGGGGCCTGAACCAATACATCGTCCAGCGCACACTCGGTTCGAAATCCCTCGCCGAGGGCCAGCGGGGCATCGTCTTCGCGGCGGCACTCAAACTTCTCATACCCTTCATCGTCGTGATCCCAGGTATCCTCTGTTTCAACCTCTTCAGCGGCGAACTCCGTAGCGAGGCCTCGCGCAAAAATGAAAGCGCCCTCGCAGCTGTCCAATCCGGCAGCCGACTCGTTTATCCGTTCACGGAAAACTTTGCGCTGACCGAGCCAGCGAAAGCAGCCGATGTCCTTCGCCACAACGCTGCGCTTGTTGGAAAAGCAATCGACCTTCCGCCAGCTGCAGGCGCGCCCGAACTCTTCGCCGCCAACAACGCCCTTCTCACCACAGGCGCAGCACAAGGCACGAAGCTGATCGGCTACGATTACGATGCCGCTTTCCCCACGCTCCTCCGCGAATTGCTCAAGCCGGGCATCACCTGGTTCGTCCTTGCGGCCATCTTCGGTGCCGTCGTTTCGTCGCTCGCTTCGATGCTGAATTCCGCAGCGACCATTGCGACGATGGACCTCTACAACAAAGTCCATAAAAACGCTTCGCAATCCGCTCTGGTGCTCGCCGGGCGTGGCTTCACCCTGCTCTTTGTTCTCATCGCCTGCCTCATCGCCCCGAGCCTGTCGAATCCCGCATTTGGTGGCATTTTCAATTTCATCCAAGAGTTCCAAGGATTCATCAGCCCGGGCATCCTCGCCGTTTACCTGTTCGGATTCCTCGTTCCCCGCGCACCGCGCTACCTCGGTTGGCTCGGCATTGTGATCAATGTCGCGCTCTATGGCGGGCTGAAATGGTTCCTCGCACCTGAGATGGCTTTCTTGAACCGCATGGCCGTTTGTTTCGGCGTGGTCGTCCTGGTCCTTGGGGTCATCACTTTCCTCAAGC
>JAPLTI010000319.1 GCA_026398285.1 Verrucomicrobiota bacterium | reverse complement strand
CTGCTGACCTGCCCCAAAAATAATTCTCAACTTTTACAGAATAAAAATTGCGCCGCCCGAAAGTTTAGGAATTTCATCTAGAATCTCAATAAAACTCATGCAGTTATTTTCTCTATTCTAATTCGCGTGTCAAATTAAATCTCTTAGGAGTATACCCAACACCTTGTCACGCCGAAGTCACACAGCGCACGGGCGGACTCGTCCCGCCAGAACCATGCAGCGCGCAGGAGGACTTGTCACGCCGGAGTCGCGCAGCGCATAGGCGGAACGCCCCCTAACCGCTTCGCTCACTCCGTTGTTCCAGCACTTCAATCCAAAATTCCCTGTCATAGCGCGCCCAGGCGTGACAGCCAAAGGGGAGTTTATTCCCATTTTTTTCAAAGCACCACCTCGGAGCCATTTCAAAGGCAAAAGGCAGCGCCTCTTCGGCAGTGGCTATCCGAAAAGACGCGTCAAACTTTGGCGCTTCCAGGGACCAAAATAAATCCTCGTTTCGCGGGAAACGCCGCAACTCTTCCTCGATGGTCACCCTCTTTGTGAATGGATTTTGTTTGATATACCATGGCACCATCGCCTCATACATACCAAGTTCAGACTCAGGGCTGGTAACGACCCAGGGTTCAGACCCATGCTTGGGATAAAAAAATCCTTTCGGAATCCGCTTATTAAGCACGCGCAAGTGCGATTGCACATTTCGCATTGAGAAACCTCCGTTGCCGACCCTCCATAGGCCCGCCTCTGGTGTTTCGAGATATTTCTGAAACCAAGGGGCCGCAATGTAGTCGAAACCCTTGGCTGCCCAGAGAGACAACTCGTTACGAAATACCAAACAATCCAACTGACAAATCAAGATGTGCGAGGAATCAGCAAACCTCTCATAAAAAATCGAGGAAGTTAGCAATCGATTATAGCCCGCAATATCATTAAAAAACCCATCCGCGAAACGCTCGACACGCTCACCAGCTCGCAAGACACCGCTCAAGTCAAGCGATGTGGGTGCTATAAAACAAATAACGCCCGTTTCAAAACACGAGCGTATTGTTTGGAGGGCAATGCATTCATCCGCTGAAAGATCACTTGTATAACAAGGAATGAGAACCCTTAACATAAGCGCTTTGGGATGCGAACGCGTAAAGGTTCGCGCTCATGGAGATTGCAAGAATTGAAAGAGAAACAACGCGCAGGTATATGAAGGGCAGATGGAAGAAAATGAACACTGACCCCTAGTTTGTTTGTCCGGGGATGGGTTTTTGCTGGTGTTGTTTTTTTAAAATTTGCCAAGTTGTGCCTTTTGCTTGTTCTTAAATTGCCACTCGCGCCAAATCTCTGTCGGAGCGCGCCATGGGAGGGGATGATTTGTGACTGAGTGGTTGAAATCGAATTGGTCGGCCTCGTGGTTTATTTCCAGGCGGGAAGGCGGGTCGAAGCGCGTCAAGCAGTTGGGCCGGATGCTACTGGCCACATCTTTCTGCTTCATGTGGGTTGCATCTGCTCCGACACCGATGTTGCAAACGAGATTTTGGTTTGGGATTAAGCACAAACCGGTATTTTTCATGATGGTGTAGTGCCACTGGAAGTCCCATGTATTCACCACCCCGGCACGCGTGTTTTCGAGTGCCATTTTCCACCATGCCTTGATCGGACCAGATAGATCGCAACGCGCTGCGATGGAGTCCCAGTCTTCGGGAAAGCCGGTCATCTCCCTCTCATAGAGTTTCCAAGCCCGCCGCCAAGTGGCCCAGCCCCAACTGTGGGCAAATCGCGAGGCGTAGTAGGCCCCATCGCCTCTTATCCTGCCATGCTGGTGGTTATTGCCGCTTATGTGCATGACCTCCGACTTGTTGCGGTATCGCTCCAGCAGGACCTCTGCATAGCGAAAAAAACTCGGATCCGGCAGGGTATCATCCTCCAAGATTATACCCTCCTCCACATGGGAAAAAAACCAATCAATCGCGGAGGAGACTGCCACACGGCAGCCGAGATTGTGTTCGCGATACAGCCTATGAACCTCGCAGGGCCAGTCGATGAGGGCCTCCACACTCTCGCGTGTCTTTTGGCAAAACTCTGCCTCGCCGGACTGCAACTCTCGCGGCCCATCCGCTGCTAAAAACAACCTCTCTGGCCGCGCTTCTCGAATGGCAGCAAAGACTTTTCGGGCGGTCTCAGGACGATTAAAAAAAAGAAAAAGAACGGGAGCGATCAATTTAGTTTTCTTTTAATAAATAAAGTTGCCATTTTGAAAAACTTTTTTGCTATGTCAGGCATACGGTATATAGCATAAATTAGAGCTACTAAAACACCATCTTCTAACTTGCGCTGCTGTATTTGAAGGTATATAGACTCAAAAGGATTAGGAATATTCCAATAAACATCCGATTTTTCCCTGTAAAATAAACGAGTGGCGTTTGATATTTTGGACATATCAGAGTAATAATTGAATCTGTAGTCCATTTTTTGTCCTAAATGCTTGTAAGCTTGATTTTTTTCTGTGTATATTTTGTATAGAGAATGCAAATCTGGCCTGGAAAGTAAATCATCACGAGTTACATAAGCAGCAATTTGATTAGGAAGCTTACTTCCATAATTACTGAAGTGGAAAAAATAAAGCGGGGATTCATTACAAAGCCAAACACCATTTTTACAACTTAGATACCTTGAATGGATATTCCATGGAGCCGCATTATAGCCTGTATCCTTGAGAATATAAAAGCCCGAGAATATGCTTGGCGCAATATCGACTAGTTTCTGGTCAGTAAAAAGTCCCCTCTGCTGCTCATCTACGCTCAGCGTTTCAAGTTGAAATTCCCACCAATTAAGAAACGCATCTGCATTAGGAGTTTTTTTGAGAGCAATGAATCCAAGGTTATAAATACCCGTTAGGAGCATGGAGATGAAATGGGGACCTTTTCCATCTTCGGGAGTTGGGCTATCAAGATGCGGCGTCAGCAGAACATCATTATTCTCAAAATATTGATCAAGTTTATCCAAACTGTTAGCAACCAAAATGTCTGGATCAAGATAGACAACCCGATCATTTCCGTTCTGAAAAAGAAATTTTAGGAATGTGGCCTTAAGGCTGGTGCAGTATTCAGTGACATTGTATTTGAATGATCTACGAAGATTATCCTTAATAGAAATTTGCTCGTAGGATACAGATTGGTAAGTTTTTTCTCTGGGAAGCGACCTGACATCCAAGTCAGCAAAAAGAATATAAATGTTAGATTCTGGATGAAATTCTCGCAGCGAGTCCACTAGAACCATAGCCTGCGGAATGTAGTTGCCAGCAATAATTGTGCAAAAACTTAACATTCAATCAATCTCGAGGTTGCTGGAACCCCCTTGGCAATTGAAAATGGGGGGACATCTTTTGTTACAACTGCTCCTGCACCTATAATAGAGGACTTGCCAATTTTCACTCCCGGCAAAATACAAACATTATCGCCAATCAAGACATCATCCTCAATGACAATTGGGCCTTTACTAAAAAGTTTGCGCTCCAAAGGAGGAATCGACAAGTCGGCCATTGCTGATTGTCCATGAGTATGATCGGTAATAAGAACATTACTGCCTACAAGAACTCTATTTCCAATTGAAATAAAGTTAATTGCTCCTATATGAACATTGCTGTTAAAGCAAACATCCGAGCCAATTATAACTTCTGGGTTGTATTTTTCACCTCCGTATGAATCCCAAGCCTCCAATCTTAAAGAAGGGCCAGCATGGAAATTGGGGCTAATTTTGATATATTTTTCACCAATAATACGACATGGATATTTCACAGAACCATTTGGAGTTCCATTATAAAAATATTTATACCACTGTTCGTTAGTTTTAGCATCAAGATGGTCTTGAATTTTTTCAATGTCGCTTAAGTCAGGACCAAGATTTTTGTTTTGCTTAATGAATCGTGAAATTATGTTATGAAGATTATTTTTATAGACGCTTCTTATAAAAGCAGGCAGTGTATATAAATAAAATTCTTTATAGAAAAAAGAGTAGAAAAAAAGATCGATTGAACCTTTAATTGTTTTAGGCCAAACGGATATAACATATAGCATCACGCCCATGAGAGCGTTTCGATAGACCGATGTTAGAGAGTTTTTGGTAAACCCGAATTTTTGTCCTGATTTGAGTGCGATAGTTAGATTTTTAGAAAAAACAGTAAAGGCATCATAGCCGCCAGAGTTTCCACCTCTCATGTAAAGAAGCGGAGTTTCTGGCATTATGATACTGTTATTACTTTTGGCTGCAGACAAATTTATGCCTACAGCTAGAAGTTGCAGCCTTTTCATCTTCTCCAAATATTGAATATCTATGAGGTCTCTCCTGATAATTGCGCTTGAAACAAAAGTGAGTTTATCTCCAATTCTCCGCAGGAATTCATTTTTACTCAGAACATGCCACCGTGTTTCAACTGCTGCACTGGAATAATTGCTTATTTTTTTATCTGAGGGAATTGCATCAACATTAATCAGACCAGGATTAGAGAAGTTATCAATAGCTGTGATAATAAGGTTTACAGAATTCGGACGAGGTATGTCGTCATCACAGAGAATCCAGATGTAATCGCCAGTTCCTTTCGTTAATGCAAATAGTATGTTGTCATCACCATTTATAGTAGTCTGATGTCTGTAATATTTAATTTTATTGAAAACCTTTTGGACAGAACTTGTTTCGTCAGTTGAACAATTATCACAAACGATGATTTCTATACTATTTTTTATTTCATTATAAACAGATTGAATTGTTTGCTTGAGAAGGTGAAACCTATTATATGTTGGAATAACAATTGATAGCTTGGGCTTCATTATTGATTATATTATTACATTTTTTAAGGTTTATTTTAAAAGATTCTGCAAGTTGCTTTTAATACAATGTAACATTTTTATTTATATAAATTACTTATCATATTCATAACTTTAGAAGTTTATCGACTGGATTCATACTGAAAATAATTGTTGCAAATATTAGCCATTTCAGCTTCAAAAAGCCTATTAATTTGATAGACAAACACAGTATCAACTAAAAGCAGTTTAGAGATCAGATTAAAAATTAATCGAAGATTAAAAATGATTGCCAATTTAACATATGTTTTTAAAGATAAAATTGGAGAAAAATTTGCAAAATCATAATTAACTTTGCATAATTTTTTTTTATAGTTATGATATTCAGTGAAATGATTATTTGAAATAGCGTCAATTCGTCTTTGTTTTTCAAACTGCGAAAGACCGGACAATCGTTCAAACTCATCGTTAATGAATCTAACAAGACATTGAACTGCACCTACATGGTTTTGTGAAGTTAAATGATATTGAGTAATCATTTTTGAGTTTGCCCGGTTCATTTAGGCACCACCTAAGAATATTCTGCTTTCCTCGAGGCTTTTCATAGACTTCAGGGACGATAACAAAGTCATATGTTGTAAATGGGAGGGTTGGACTTGCTTCGGTGGGGTTTAAAATATGAACCGTATGCTTGAGAAGCGAAAGAAAAGATGCAATCTGGTATAGGCTAACAACTCCAGCGGATCCATTGACATAACGTGGAGCAATAATTAGAATCTTCATTTATTTATTTAGATTTTCGCGCTCTATATTAGAAGTATCTTTCAAGCTGATCGAGTGCTCGCCAGAATCCTTCCCCCTCATTAGTCGGCCCTGAAAAACCCTCACGCCGGAAGAGGTGAGCGGAAAGTCCGACATTCTCGGACCCAATTTTGGATTGCTGAAACAAGTGCAAAAAGAACCTGCCTCATCCAGAGGCTCAGGTTCGAGGCCGCTGCGGCCAGA
>JAPLTI010000066.1 GCA_026398285.1 Verrucomicrobiota bacterium | reverse complement strand
ACGAAGCCTACACCGAGGTCAAACAGATCACCCAGTGCATCAATCCCCAGCCCCTCGGCTGGTTCCGCTCGGCACTCTGATTTCTGTGCCCTCCTTCCTTGTCGCTTTTTTCCTCGCGCTTCCGATTGCTTGTGCGTGGCAGTCCACGCTTGCGCCGGATGCTCCCGGCCCGTTCCCTCGGATTCGCTCTTTCAAAGCCGAATACCGCCTCGGCTGGGCAGAGATCGAGGCTGCAAAAGCCCGCGCTGCCATTTCTTATGATGGAGGCCAGACCCTGTTCGCTGGATCCGGTGGCACGACCGGCCTTGCACGCACCCTCTACCAACTCGACGCCACGCTCAATGCCGCCGCCGACAGTTCCAGTCGGGAGACGATCCGTTCCGAGCAACTCGAAAAATACGCAACCCGCACCTTGTCCACGCGCATCGAAGGCAAAAACGGCAGCCTCACCAGCCTGCGCGAATGGATTTCGCCGGGATCCCAGCCCGGCCGCTGGAAGTCAGTCAAAATCTCCCCCGTTCATGACCTCTTCGCCGCCTCCCTCTTCATTCGCAGCCAATCCCTCGCAAAAGGCGAAAAAGTCCGCACCCTCGTCTTCCCGGGCGGCTCACCCTTCCTGGTCGATATCGAATCCCTCGGACCTGAGAAAATCACCATTGCCAACTCCCCGCGCGACGCCCTCCGCCTCGACATCAAAATCCAAAGCGTGAACACCAAAAAAGCCAACGCCCTCGAGCCTCACCGCAAATTCCGGTCCGGGACCCTGTGGCTCAGCAATGACGCCGACCGCATCCTCCTCCGCGCCGAAGTCCAGGTCTTCGTCGGCTATGTCTTTGCCGAGCTGTCCTCCTTCGCACCAAGCGGCGGCGCTTTCCCATCACGCTGACGCTGCGGCGTTGTCAGGACTCGGTGGTATCGGAGTCTGCGCTCTTGCCGCGTTTCTTCCGGGGTTTTCTTTTGGATGCCTTGGGCGCGGGCGGGGTGGGGGTTTCCGCCGAGGCTGGTTCGCTTTCCGTGTCTTGGGTGTTTAAATCCAGCTCCGCAAGAAAGACGGCATCCTCCGGAGTGTCGCCGCCGAAGAGGACTCGCATGTAGGCCGGAAAATAGCGGTCTGCCGTGGAAAGGGCTGACCCGATGATACGGCGGATGACTTCATCTTCCAATCGCCCGTCACCGATTAGGTGACTGATGTGGTAGCGGGCCTCGCCGTCGCGCAAGTCCACCTCGAATGCGCCAAGGACGAGACCGTAGTTCACTCGGGTGAAGAACTCCGTCACGCTCGGCCTCATTTTTTCATCCTTCGCCAGCACCGGATAGTTCATATGAATCTGAAAAATCTCGTCATCATTTGAAATGCGCAAATGGCAGGTATAAAGCGCGTGTCTGCGGCAGATATTCAGTCGAATGCGCTTTTCCTCGCGGAAACTTGCAAAGTTGAGTTCGTTCGCCTCGCAGTGGTCGACGAGCGATTGAAAGGGCGTGCCGAAGCTGGATGAATCAAGATTATCGTTGTTGGACATAAAAATGGGTGTGCTGGAGTTAGGGTTCCAATAATTGGCCGCTACTCATACTTTCTCCATTGTCGCACGAGGTGCAACATGTGTTCGCATGCTGGGGTCGGCAGGGAAACTGCATGCGAATAAAACGCCACCAGCCAATAGTGCACAGCATTTCAATGTGGAAATAAAAATTGCCGGTTTGATATTAAACTGGTAATAAATATTTCCAGTTTATTTGAGATGCTTGATACACTGAAAGAATTGATCCTCGATTTTCAGGAGATGCACTTGAAAGCGGGTGTGCCCAGAAGGGTTTTGGTTTCAACAATTCCCGGCAAAGCCACTGTCTGCATCGGTGTGCGCCGATGCGGCAAATCCACATTCATGTTTCAAATCATGAAGCAGTTATTGGATTCCGGTGTTTCGCGGAACAACATTCTTTACCTCAATTTTTTCGATGATCGACTTCATCGCTTGCAGCAGGAAAACCCCAGATTGATCCTCGAGGCTTACTTTTCGCTCTATCCAGAAAAAAAGAATACCGAGAAGGTCTATTGCTTCTTTGATGAAATCCAGATGCTTCCCGGTTGGGAGCGATTTGTTGATCGTTTGATGCGCACCGAGGAGTGCGAAGTCTATCTCACTGGATCATCCGCCCGAATGCTCTCGAAGGAAATCGCCACCGAGATGAGAGGCAGGGCTCTCTCATGGGAAATGTTTCCGTTTTCTTTTCGGGAATTTCTGGATTTCAAGGGTATCGAGAGCAGTGGAGTTTTATCGAGTAAAAGGCGTTTCACTATCCAGCATGCATTCGGTGAATTTTGGGAAAGCGGGGGATTCCCGGAAGTTCTCGGCCTTGATCGCTGGGCGCGGGTTAAAGTCCATCAGGAATACTTCCAGACAATGCTTTTTCGTGACCTCGTGGAGCGGCATGATATAGCCCACCCCAAAGCGGTGACGGACCTGGCTCACTGGCTGGCGGACAACGCGGCTTCGCTTTATTCGATCAACAATCTCACGGGTTATCTGAAATCCCTTGGCCACAAAGCTCCGAAATCCGCCGTGGCCGATTATCTCGAATGGTTTCAGGACGCCTATGTCTTCTTTACAGTCCGTCTATTCGATGCCTCGCTGGCAAGATCCAATACCAATCCCAAAAAAATTTATGCCATTGATCATGCGCTGGTGAGGTCTGTCAGTTCCGGCGTCCTAATCAATTCCGGCCACCTACTCGAAAATCTCGTTTTTGCAGCCTTGCGCCGTGTGGAACCGGAGATTTTTTATTATAAAACCAAGTCGGGCCGCGAGGTCGACTTCTTGACCGCACGGCGGGGGACATCGCGCAGACTCGTCCAAGTCTGCGAGTCACTGGCCACACCGGAAACGCGCCAAAGGGAAATCACCGCTTTGGGGGAGGCCATGGCCGAGCTGAAACTGACACAAAGTTGCATCGTCACACGGGTTTCCTTTTGAATTTGCCCGTTGGCAGTGGATAAGCGCGCTTGGGTTTTAAAGAACGAGCTCAACTCTCGGCAAGCGCAGGAGCGTGGGGGGAGCCGACAGTCGGATTCGAACCGACGACCAGCGGTTTACAAAACCGCTAACCATAAATGTTAAGTCATTGAAATTCAGTATATGAAAAACGGCGTTCACGCCACGCTCACAAAAAGTCTTGCAATAACCCTTCTTTCGGCGATGCTCTGCAACCTATGGCGCGACCAAAGAACCGATCCCCAAAACAAGTTGAGTGGCCTAAAATCCGGCCCTGCTACCGACCAGATGGAGTAATCAAAAGCTGGATGGTGGATTCCGGCGTCCCGATCAACGGCAAACGCATCCAGAAGCGGCATCTGACCGAGGAGGCTGCAAAAGCCCATGCAGAGAGCATCCGCATCCTTTACAGCAACGCAGGACACGGAGGCTTCAAACTTAGCGACATGGCGCGCGAGGACGCCAAAGTTGCTATGGATAAGCTCACTAAAGCTGGCTTGCATAAGACCCTTAGCGATGTTGTGGAATTCTTCATTCGCCATAACAAGCCCCCAGCCGGAGACATTAAACTCTCTGACCTAAGTGCAAAGTATATTGAAAATCGTCGCAAAGGTGGAGTTAGAGAAAGAACGCTCCTCGACTACAAGAAAAGACTCAAACAATTTGAGGACGCCATCGGTGGTGAGAAAGATATCAAGGTCATCACAGAGCAAGAACTGGAGACCTATCTGAACCGCGCGAACATTTCTCAACAACATTCGCGGAATGACTATACCGTGATTTCTTCTCTCTTTGAATTTGCTCTGAGACCAAAACACTATCGCGGTCGCAAAACCAGACGGGACGCTCCTCTCGCGGGCTGGATAGCAAGAAATCCGGTTCTGAGTATTTCCAAGCCCGATGTCCCTGACCGAGAGCCGACCGTCATCTATGCCGACACTGCCCGAGCACTGCTGAAGGCGGCATACGAAACTCGACACGCCCCCGAAAATCGGGACACTGGCAAACTCGGAATGCTCGCGGAGGTAGTTCTGGAGCTATTTGCAGGCGTTCGACCTGACTCGGAGACACCGCACCTTCAATGGGGAAGCATCGAAACCAGTGGCAAGAAAGGGACACTGAACATCCGTCGATCCAAGAATAAAGCCGGCATTCGAAATGTTAGCCTGTCGCCGATTGCGCTTGAGTGGCTGCGCCTATGCCCTGACCAGGAAGGGGCAATTCATCGGCCTAAAAACTATCGCCGCCGTTGGGAGCGGCTGAAGAAGCTCGTTGGACTGGAAAAATGGGAACAGGACTGCCTTCGGCATACCTTCGCCAGTGTCCATTTCCGGCTTGGGCAGGATGCCGGAAAGACAAGAGCCTATCTCGGACACAGCACGAGCGAGACCGGAAGCCTCTTCGGGCATTACAGAGGAATAATGAGTGAAGCCCAAGCCAAGGCGATCATGGCCCTGACCCCCGCTGCCGTTTTGGGCACACCTGACAATATTGTGAGCATTGGCACCGGAGCGAAGGTGACAAAATCCGCAAAGCAAACCCGCCCCGAGCGCAAGGTTGCCGCTCAATGAGGCTGACCCCGCCGATCATCTCCCGAAGACGCCTTGCACCCGCATGGCCTGCGGGGGCGTAGAGCCGTGAGGGGGAGCGTTAGCGATCCCCGAACGGCGCGGAGCGGGTGGGCGGGGGCGTGGGTGGTGCGTCCGCAAGGACGCGACAGACCGCCACCGACCACACCCCGCCATAGCCGCACCTCATAGACTCTCGATCCACAACGGCGGCGCAGTCGGATTCACCAGGGCAAACGGCATCCATCGCCGCCATGACCGCGAGCGAGGAGCGAAGCACAAGCCCCCGCCGATCCAGCTGGAGCGGAGCGGAGATAACTTCGGGTAGTGCTTGAGATAGGCAGGCGCATCCGGCTCCCATGCGGCGGGAGGCGGATGCTTCTTGCCTGCCTATCTCACCGCACTACCGGAAGAGCGTAGTCGAACGGGTGACGACCAGAGGCCGATGTGCGAGGAACGAGCGCGGAGGCCGAACAACGCCGCGCCAATGAGCGGAGCGGTTTATCGGAGTGGAGTGGAAGCTGGTTCGGCGGGGGCTTCGTGCCACTGCGGCGTAGCCGGACTGATGGTGCAGCGGATGCGGTCGCCAGCGGAGCCAGACGGCATCGACGGCGAGCTTTTGGTTCTCACTGATCCGGCTCAACACCTCCCAATTTCTTGCAGGAAATTTGCGCCCGTTAGTGCCCGTTTAGTCTCGTTTGATCCCGTTTTGCAGACGCCCTGTTGCAGCTATGCCTGCGGTCGCCGAAAACCAGTGTTGACACGCCAACCCTATAATAGGGGAGCGAGAAACGAAATCCGCAAACTCAATCAATTAACCCATGACCGAACACACGAACACAAACCAAACAATCCCGCCCAGTGTGGCTAAGGAAATTCGCCGCACCGAAACTCGACTCGAAATCACAGACCCCTCAAAGGCCGAACGAATCAGACGCGACCCGCCTGCTCGCATGACACTGGCCGAAGCCGCCTGCTATTGCGGATTCAGTCCACGAAGTCTTCGCCAGTATGTGCGCAATCGCTCGATCTCCCGAATCAAAATCGGAGGACGCATTTTATTCCGGCGCGAGCAACTCGACAACGACCTCATTGCACTGGAGCAGCGCGCCATCTAATGCGGCGTGCTCTGATTAAACTCCCCGCAAACTTGTGGCACTCGCCACGGGTGGTGCGATTGGCCGAACTTATGCGCAGTTCAAATGCCACCGCTGTCGGGTGTCTGATCCGACTCTGGACAACACTCGAAACGCACGGAGCGGAGCGAGGAAGTTTCCTGAAGTTTGCAACTCCTGCCACCCTCGACCGACTCACTGCCCAGAAGGGATTCG
>JAPLTI010000367.1 GCA_026398285.1 Verrucomicrobiota bacterium | reverse complement strand
GGGCTGCACGCGGTCAAGGAGCGTGGGGCCAACAAAGAAGCCGCGATCCGGACTCATGGTGCGTCCATCAAAGGCAACCTCGGCGCCGAAGGATGGCGTGTCATTGATATAGCCGATCACTCGCTTCTGGGCGGCACCGTCGATCACCGGCCCCATATCGGCGCGGTCGTTGGAGGAGGTGTCATCGACCTTGAAAGCTGAAATGGCCGCGCTGATGCGTTCGCGCCATTCATCGGCAGTTTGGTTTCCGACGCCCATGAAGAGCGAACCGGCCATGCAGCGTTGGCCGGCGCAACCAAATGAAGACCCTAAAATCGCACGCAATGTCGAATCTGGTTCGGCATCGGGCATGACGATAAGGACATTCTTGGCGCCACCGGCCGCCTGGACTCTTTTCCCATGCCGGGAGCCGAGGGTATAAACATGCTCGGCGATGCGTGAGGATCCGACAAAACTCACAGCGGCAATGCCGGGGTGCGTGCAAAGGGCATCGACCACCTCGCGTCCGCCTTGGACGAGGTTGAACACGCCATCGGGAAGTCCGGCTTCCATGAACAACTCGGCGAGTCGCACCGCCGTGAGCGGAACTTTTTCGCTGGGTTTCAGGATGAAGGTGTTTCCACAGGCAATGGCCAGCGGGAACATCCACATCGGAACCATGGCCGGAAAGTTGAATGGCGTAATGCCTGCGCAAACCCCGATCGGCTCACGCATGGTGACGGCGTCGATCTGATCGGCCACCTGAGGCAGGCTCTCCCCCTTGGCGAGGTGCGAAATCCCGCACGCAAATTCCACAACCTCGATGCCACGGCGCACATCGCCCTTGGCCTCATCGAGTGTTTTTCCATTCTCGCGGGTCACAAGGCGGGCGAGTTCCTCAAAGTGGGATTCCAGAAGATCGCGGTAGCGGAAGAGGAACGACGCGCGCTTGGGGGACGGGGTATTCGACCAATGAACAAATGCCTTCGCGGCTGCCTGCACAGCGGCATCCACCGTGGCGTCGTCGCCGTTCGGAGTGTGGGCGATCATCTCGCCGTGCGAGGGATTGAAAACCGGCGTCCCGGGCGTGTTTTCCTGGCGGATCCATTGACCGCCGATGAGGTGGGGCACAACGGGTGCCGTTTTTTCTGGTGATGTGGTGGTGTTCATAAATGTCGAATAGGAGGCCTTGCGCTTAGTGCTTAGTGGCGGAGGATGCGTGATCGAATGTGTTGGAGATCGTCTCCACGGTGCTTTTGAAAGTCCGGTATTTGGCGGCGTAAATGAGGTGTCGATCGGGATCCGGTTTAAAGCATTGCTGTTCCTGAACCATCTCGGCAGCGGCGCTTGCGAGGTTTGGCCAGCGCTTGATTGCGACGCCGGCGCACAATGCAACACCCAGGGCGCCGACTTCCGTGACGGATTGCACGGATACGGGAAGCCCCAAAATGTCGGCAAAAAGTTGGGTCCAAAACGGACTGCGCGACGCACCTCCGGCCAGTCGCACACGCTCAAAATGCAGGCCGGATTTGATCAGCTTCTCGACATGCCAAAGATGACCGAACACAACGCCCTCGAGAGCGGCGCGGGCGATTTGCGCTTTTGTGTGCTCGGGACGGATCTGGAGAAAGGCACCGCGCAAGGATGGCGAGACCGGTGCGCCATGCAAGTAGGGAAGGAAAATCGGCACATTCTCGTCAGGCCCGAGAGCGGATGCCTCCTC
>JAPLTI010000279.1 GCA_026398285.1 Verrucomicrobiota bacterium | reverse complement strand
GTTGAAACACGCGCTTTGAATCAAGTGGTTAAACGAAACCCTGCAAGATTTCCAAGCAGGTTCATGTTTCAACTCACGGCCGAGGAGGTCTCAAACTTGAAATCACAATCTGTGATTTCAAGTTGGGGGGGGGAAATGTCTGATCGTGATGTGGTGATTCGAGTCGGGGACACGAAATGAACTTTGAGGCTTTTGCGAATCTCAATTTTCCATCCGGGCACTTCATTTTTGAGATTGTCGGGGTTGAGGGAAAAATGCTCGATCCGATTGGCAGACCTGCACTCGCGAAAGCCATTATTGAAGGAAAGCGAATCACGATTCAGATTTCCAGCGATTTGGACGAGAGGGAGGTAGGCATCTCGATTTATCATGAAGTTTTGGAGTCTCTTGCTGTCGCGTTGGATGAACCACCAGAATCCGTCATGGAGTTGAATGAATCGGGATTCGAAAAATTGGCTCAAGAAGCTTATCTGCAGTATGGATACCCAACTCCAGAAATTATGTTGAGTTGGATTAAAAAAATGGGATTTTAACCTTATGAATATCGAAAACCTAAAAATCGAAATGACCCGCTTGGCCGAGGGAAATCGACTGATCCGCGTGAGTGATGCAACTCTGGGCATCTGCTTGGAGAGGAAAGTCCATCACGGGCAATCTATTGTTAAGCAAAAGAACCAATTGGTGAATGCCCTGGTCCATTTGATCGATTCGAAAGTATTGGCCGCAGCCTGAGGCGCGACCGCCAGCCCTCGACTCTCGACCCTCGCCCCTCGTCTCTACTTCCCCTGTCCGACACCGTAATTCGCGTTGAAAATATTTGATTCGCGCCTTGCCCTCGGCGTCTCACCCTACGGGCTACCTTCGGTAGTCTCCCGCGCAGGTTCTCAACCTTGCCTGGGTCCAAGCTCTACCGCCTCGGTGCAGTCGGGACGGGGTCGTTGGCGCATGATGTGAATCGCTGGTGGCATCGCGTGCGCGGGAAAGAAGATCCGTATTTAAAAATCGGGGAGGTGAATGATAGGACCAAGCCCGCTGCGCGGGCTGTAGCGAGTGCGGACAGGACCACCAATCACACCAATAAACACGAAAAATTAACCACAGATGGCTCGGATGAACAGGGATGAAGCAGAGGTTCAGGGCTTCCCACAGGTAACCTGTGCTGGCGTTGCGTTTTCAAATCCCTTCACAAGCGAACTTGCACGGGCTTGTGGAAACACAGCCCCCTCTCGCTTCGCGAGCTGTCCTGCTTGGCAGATGGGCTGCCGAAAGCTGATGGCGGAGGACTGGTAGCTGATGGCATAAAAAGAGAAATGTGTTTGCAGACTGACACATTTTATGTGATGAAATGCAAATGGAAATTCCATCTGGTTTTGGCTTGACTTTCAATCGAGGTGCAGCTGAAAATTTTGTTGATAAATGTTCTGCATCTGGCCGATATGGCTTTTCCGTCGATGACGCGACGCAGGCGACGGGTTTGGGAGAGCGAAGCGCAAAAGATCAACTGCGGCGATTAGGCAAGAGGGTCACGAGAGTGGCACGATGGCAGTCTTTTTTTGTTATCAAAGGAGAGGGCGATGCGGCCTTCGGTGGCTCAAGATATGATCGCTGGTTAGATGACTACTTTGCTTGGCTTGGACATCCATACTATGTCGGGCTTCACTCTGCAGCAGCCATTCACGGGTCGCAGCCGCAAGCGCTCCAGATTATTCAGATTGTTACAGATGCTCCGCGGCGTGATGTGCTGCTGGGGCGGCAACGACTGAAATTTTTTGTGAAATCCCGATGCAACATGGCTGAAGTGCAGGATGCTCCCGGCGCGTTTGCGCCGATGAAAGTAAGCACACCTGAAACGACCGTTTTCGACTTGGTGCGCTATGCGCCTCGGATTGGAGGCATCGCACGCGTTGCGGAGACGATCCGACCTTTGTTGCAGTTGCTTAAGACCGCCTCTTTGAAGCGCGTGCTGGAAATAGAGAACGAGGTGGCGACGATGCAACGGTTGGGGTTTCTTTTTGAAAAAATGGAGCATGTGAATTTGGCTTCGACCTTGGAAAAGTATTTGCCGGATCGCCCAGTGTGGGTGCCACTTGGAAGTGGTGCGAAGTGTGAGTCGAGTGCTCCTCGAAACGAGCGTTGGCGCGTGGTCGAAAACATTGAAATTGTATGATGGGGATCACTCCGCGAGATGTTTTGGGCCATCAACTGGAAGTGCCTTGGCCAAGTTTGCTACAAGTGGAGCAGGATTTGTTGCTGTGCCGGGCAATGGCCGCTCTTTTCGGAGACGATTTTCTTCGCGACCAGTTGGCAATGCGCGGGGGCACTCTCTTGCACAAAGTGCATCTGGCTCCAGCATCTCGTTACAGCGAGGATATTGATCTGGTCGTGGTGGGTGATCGACCTGAGGACCATATCCGCAAGGGTCTGCGCCGTGTTTTGCTTCCGGTTTTGGGAAAGCCGCAACACTCTGTCTGGGAATCGTTGAGATTGGCCGTGAGGAATGCTGCTCGTCCATCCAGAGTTTTGCGAATGACCTACGATGTTCCCTCGGTAGTCGAACCGGGCAAATTCCTGCGAATTGTCGTGGAAGCGAATGTAACAGAGCGCACGCCGCATCGATCAATCTGTGAGCTTCCGTTTGGATTTTTATTCCGGAAGGAACAAATCGAAACCATCGTGAGGGGTTACGAGATCAACGAAATGCTTGGCACGAAAATGCGGGCACTTTTCCAAAGGAGGCGTGGTCGCGATCTTTTCGATCTCCATCGAGCCATCTCGATGCCATTGCAAGGATTCAGCTCAGCTGAGGTTATGGAATCCTTCCGCCACTATCTCGACGCAGAAAAATCACGGGCCGGGCGTGCGGAATTTACCGCACTGCTGGCAGGCCACATGGCCGATCCCGGATTTCGCTCCGATATGCACGATCTTTTGCGACAAGGGATCGAATACGATCCTCAAGAAGCCGCACGACTCGTCCAACGAGAACTCATCGATCTTCTGCCGAACTGAAATGCCTCCTCTTATGTCTTCCCAATTGCCCTCGCCTCTCGACGCTCGACTCTGGACACTCGACTACGCCTTCTGACGACGAAGTCTTAGTCCGAGTCGAAGGCGTTTCGAAGAAATTCTGTCGGTCGCTGAAGAAGTCGCTTTGGTATGGGAAGCCGACGAAGTCGGCTGTAGCGGGTAACGAGTAAAAAGTGCCTAGCAGCCTGTCGGGGTTAAAAATTTGAAGCTCCAAAATTCGGATTTCCCATTTTTTAAAAACCGGGCTTTTTGATTTTTGAAGGGTCTATATTCTGTCATTTTGTCTTCAAACTTTATGAAAGGGCCTGATTCGTGCCTCCATCATGCCGCGCGGAGCTTGGCTCCAACGATGTGGAGGCGTTTGAGGTTGTAGGCCAGGCAAACCAGATTCCATTCCAAACTCACTTTTGCATGCCCTCGTAATGAAAATCGCCGAAATCCCATCGCTTCCTTGATGATTCCAAAGATGGGTTCCACTGTCTGCTGTCTCAACTTGTAGAGCGCTCGTCCGGATGCGGTAGATGTTCGATACTTCATCTTGTCTCCAAAATCGGCATCCTCTGGCGGAGGTTCGGGATTTTCGCTCTTCTCCAATTGCTTGACGGTGCGTCCATGAGGCTCGCGTTTCATCGCGGCAAGAATTTCAAGGCCGGGATTTTCCGCCTCAACAGTTGAGACGGCCGATTCGCTCACAAAGCCGCTATCCACGAGCACAATGGCGGGGCTCACATTTTCTTTCACCGCTTTCAAGTCCTCTGCCAGTTCCTGCTTGTCGTTGGGCGATTGGCTCACGCGCTGGCCGACGATCAAACGAGAGTCGGTGTCCACTCCGGCCTGGGCGTTGTAGCATTGTTGGAAGCCGTCTTTGGTTTTCATAATACGGCTTTCCTCGTCGGTGAAATTGACTTGGTCTTTCGCTTCGGGGGTTGCGCTCGGAGCGTCGGGTGCGCGACCGCGTGGCTTTTTTCCACTATCCACAAGAGCTTCGCGGGCGGCCATTTTTGCCTCGTATTGGGCTGATTCCGCTTGGAATCGCGCATAGGCTCGCGCCTCCATTTCCACCTTGGCGCGACGCAGTGCGGCTTGGCGTTCCTCGCGCCGCTGGACCTCATCAGGAATCGTCAACCCGTCTTGAAGTGGCGTGGAATCGGCTTGCTCGGCTTTTGCAAGCAGCTCTTTGATTTCCATTTCCAGATCGTTGAGCTTTTGTTCGGCGTGGCCATAGCTCACAGCGGCGTGCTTGCTGGCGTTTGCCAAAACTTTCGTGCCATCGATGGCAACGGTAACCTGCCCGACTTTCAAGACCCCGCACTGTGCAGCCATTTCCAAAATCTGGGCAAATGCTCGATGGAGGAGCGCGCCGTTATTTCGCCGGAATGTGCAAATGGTGTCATGGTCGGGATGGGTATTCGCACACACAAAGCGCACGGCCACATCGGTGTGGCTGGAGCGCTCGATCTGCCTGCTGGAAAATATTCCCGTGCAGTAGGAATAAACCAAAAGCGCCAAAAGCATGGCTGGAGGATATTGCTCACTGCCGGTGCCCCGATGATTGATTTGAGCCATGGATGTATCCACCGACTCAATGGCATCAATCATGAAATGGACGAGATGGTTGCTTGGGACCCAGTCTCGCATGTCAGGAGGAAGCAGCATGGGTGTATCGCGGTCGATGTTGACGAATTTTGCCATATCAAATTGCACAGCAAGAATTAGGCCAACTTCAGATGTTAAGTCCGACAGGCTGCTAGTTTGAAATTCTCGATTTCCAAGCATGCCGTTGAGGAAATGGCTCGGCGTCAAATTTCTCTTGAGCAGGTCGAATCGCTCATGAACCATCCGGACCAAATAGTGGAAGCGCATGGAGGACTTGTTTGCTACCAATGCCTTAGCACGAAGAATGGCAAGCCAGGTCTCTTGAGAGCGATTATCAACGACGCCTCAAATCCTAAAAATATCGTGACAATATATCGAACAACAAAAATTAAAAAATACTGGAAAATATGAAAGTAACCTATGATCCCGAAGTTGATGCACTCACCATCGTTTTGAGCGATGCGGCGGTGGAAGAAAGCGACGAAGCCAAGCCCGGCGTTATTTTAGATTATGATGTCGAAGGAAACATTGTCGGATTGGAAATCCTCAATGCCAGCAAACGAGTAGATAACCCTAAAGCAATAGATTACGCTCTCGCAAGTTGAGTTGCTGAAGCCGATGAAGTCAGCTGTAACGAGTAACGAGTATAAGATTTGCACCATTTTGAAATATTTAAAAGGTGATTGTTGTTGATACAAATGTAATCATCGCCGGAGCCCGATCCAAGAAGGGCGCTTCCTATCGAATTTTAAGCGCAATGATCGAAAAACGCTTGGATTTTCTCATCTCCGTGCCGCTCTTTTTGGAATACGAGGAAGTTCTCAAAAGACCTGGCGTCGTATCAAATTTGTCCATCGCAGAGATCGATCAGATTCTCAATGCCTTGGCCGCCTATGGCAGGAAGCCCCGAATTTTTTACCTTTGGAGACCCACTCTTCCAGACCTCAATGATGACATGGTTCTTGAGTTGGCAATCGCCGGGTCGGCAACAACCATTATCACAGATAATACCAAAGACTTCGGAGCTGCTTTGCAATTTGGCATTGAAATCCAAACACCCTACGCATTTATTGAAAAAACAACCCTGCTATGAGCACCATTACCGTTGAACTGCCCGACTCACTGGCTAAACACATCCACCGCCTGGCTGGAGGAGAAGGGATGTCGCCATCCCAATTTCTCGCCTCGGCGGCTGCGGAAAAGGTCGCTGTATGGGAAACCCAAGACATTTTGAAGCAAAGAGGTGCTTTGGTGAACCCGCAAGCGATCCGCCGGATTCTCGACAAAATCCCAGATGTCGAGCCCGAGCACGAATGGGATCGCATTCCGCAGAAGTGAGTTCTGTAAAAGTGAAAGAAAATGAACACTGACCCCTAGTTTAATAGTTTATTGTGTAAAATTCTTTAATTCTGTTAATTATGTCAAAAAATGTCTGATCGGGATGTTGTAATTCGCGTTGAAAACATCTCCAAGCTCTACCGCCTCGGGGAGGTGGGGACGGGGTCGCTCGCGCATGATGTCAATCGGTGGTGGCATCGCGTGCGCGGGAAGGAGGATCCTTATCTCAAGATCGGGGAGGTGAATGATCGGACGAAGGCGGCGACGGGCGCCAAGACAGCAAAAAGAAATCTAACCACCGAGGACACCGAGAGCACGGAGGGAGGCGCGGGCGGGAATCAGCGTGCTGATTCAGCGGAGTTTTTGGAAGGCAACTCGCAAGCAGGCTTGCAGATGGACTCCGAAAAACTCGCTTCCATTCGCTCCGCAAATGACTCCCGCGCTTCCGGGGACAAAACTGGTTCGGATTCTGCATCCGTGATAATTGGTGATATCCGTGGTAAAAAATCTTCTTCTTCTGCCCTCGACTCTCGACCCTCGACTCTCGACTCTCGACTCTCGACTCTCGTCTCTCGTCTCTGCGCCGCAGGCGCAGTCGGACTGCGTCTACGCGCTCAAGGATGTTTCGTTCGAGGTCAAGCGCGGCGAGGTCCTCGGAATCATCGGGCGGAATGGGGCCGGCAAATCCACTTTGCTCAAGATTCTTTCGCGGGTTACCACTCAGAGTTCGGGGCAGATCAAGGTTAAAGGTAGGATTGCTTCATTGCTTGAGGTCGGCACGGGGTTCCATCCGGAATTGACGGGTCGCGAGAACATTTTCCTGAACGGAGCGATTTTGGGAATGCGGAAGGCCGAGATCGCGCGGAAGTTCGATGAGATTGTGGAGTTTTCTGGCTGTGCTCGGGTGCCCACCCAGAAAGCCCTTCGACAAGTTAAATAAAATGTTCAAAAAATATTGAACATTTTTAAAAATCGCATATCCTATCCATCGTCATCCCCCCTCACAGAGGCTCGTGGAAAACAATATTCTTACCATGCCACCGGTAAAAGACGCCCCTTTTACCAAGGGCGGCAGCTTGTCTGTAAAAAAATCAAAAGCCTTGCGAACCTCACTGGGAGCGAATCTCCAGACATCGCCGACTCCGCCGCTCAGCGCCTTTCAGCTCGAGTCCGTCGCACTTTTTATCCATGTCTTCGGAGCCCTCTCGCTGCCTCGTTCCATCGGTGAAATTTACGGCCTCCTCTTCAGCACTCCGGAACCTCTCTCGCTCGACGATGTGCAGCTACGCCTGCAGCTCAGTCGCGGCTCCGCGAGCGAAGGCCTGCGCTGGCTCCGCTCCCTCGGCGCCGTGAACCAAGTCTACTTGGCCGGCATCCGCAAAGAGCACTTCACCGCCGAAACCGGCCTGCGCAAGCTCGCCAGCGGCTACCTCCGCGATCGCATCGACCCCCATCTCGAAAATGGCCCAAACCGTCTGAGCATCCTCGAGTCCAGCATCGACCCGGCCTCACCAACCGCTCACTTCGAAAAATCCCGCCTCGGCCAGATCGCCGGCTGGTATAAATTCTTCGGCAAAGCCCTTCCGCTAATCAAAGTCCTCGCCGGCAAATTCTGACTGCGAGTTTAGGCTGCCTCAAAAAAACTTCTCCAAAAATATGACCTCACTTTTTACTTATGACAAGTCCTGCAATTGAAAATGAGATAGTTATAAAAGCAACGCGCGGCTGGCGGGGCGTTGACCTTGCTGAAATATGGCGGTATCGCGATTTGCTTTTCCTCCTTGTCCACAGGGACTTTGTTTCAAACTACAAGCAAACCGTTCTCGGCCCGCTTTGGTTTATTATCCAGCCCCTCCTCACCACAGTTGTTTTCACGGTCATCTTCGGGAAAGTGGCAAAAATCCCCACGGATGGCATGCCGCCCATGTTGTTTTACCTAGCCGGGTTGCTTGGGTGGAACTTTTTCTCCCGAACGCTCAACTCCACCTCCTCTACACTGACTTCCAATCTCGGCCTTTTCGGAAAAGTGTATTTTCCGAGAATGGTTGTGCCGCTGGCGGCTGTGGTTTCGAGTTTCATTGCCTTGGCCATCCAGTTGGTGACTCTTCTTGGCTTCTGGTGCTATTTTAAGTTTTTCACCTCGGCCGGCCCTTCGATCCAGCCCGGCTGGGATTTGCTGCTGTTTCCTCTCGTTGTCCTACAAATTTCCGCTCTTGGACTTGGCGTGGGCCTATGGCTTTCCGCGCTTACCGCGAAATACCGTGACCTCGGATTTCTCACCGGCACCATCATTCAGCTCTGGATGTATGCCACGCCGATCATTTATCCTGTTTCGCAGATCCCCGAGAAATGGCGCTGGGTCTCTTCGCTGAACCCCATGGAAATGCCTGTCGTCACCATCCGGCATATGTTTCTTGGACAGGCGGGTGGGGTGGGCGGCGACTTTACGCTATCCATCCTCTTCACCCTCGTGGTTCTGGCCACCGGCGTGCTTGCATTCAACAAAGCGGAAAAAACTTTTGTGGACATTGCTTAGCCGGCGCCGTGGCCTCAAAATTGCGCTCGCAACAATAACCCTACCCGCCACATCGCCAAGACGCAAGTTAACCCGATTTTGACAAGTCAAAACTAAAAGTTTAATGAATCATGGAAATGGAAAAAGTATTATTGAGCCCGCAGGGAATACTGGAATTGATCCGGAAACAGCCGCGAATGACAGCCGAGCGATTTTGGATGCAGGTGGAAAAGGCTCAGGAATTTTCGCCCAACGAGGAGCCCTGCTCGAATGGGCAGAAAGAGCCGAAAGAAGATACCGCGAAAGCTTCTGGATAGCAGAGGCTGCGAAGCTGGAGTGGAAGCGCGTTGTGCGATGAGTTTTGAACCACGGATTTCGCGGATGGCCACGGATGAAAAAAGCAATGCTTGCACGCCCTGTGCCCGGGCTGTCAGTGCCTTTGCCGGCCCACTCGCAATCAAGCTTGCAGATAGTCCTTCAAAATCACTGCTCCATTTGCTTCGCGAATGAACAGCATCGCTTTTTTAGATGAAATTCAAATTTCA
>JAPLTI010000202.1 GCA_026398285.1 Verrucomicrobiota bacterium | reverse complement strand
TTTCAAGACCTTCGATGAACAACTCGGCGGCAAAGGCGAGACGGAGTGGATGATTCGCGGTGGCCACCGCTTCTGGATCGCTCCCGAGGATGTGGAGCGAACATACCATATCGACAACCATCCGCCCCGACATTGGGTAGATTCTACCACGGGGGAGGTCATTTTTGAAGCTGAGCAAGAGGCCGTTGGGCGCATTTTGAAGACGCTGGGGATCACGATTTCGCCGGATTCCCCAAGAGTGAGAGTCCGGCACACGGCTAAAAACACCGATACCAAACCGCTCGAATTTTCCGCATGGGCGCTGAGCGTGATGAAGGCGGGTGGAACCGCTGTGATCCCGCAACCGCCCCTGGGGGAACATCCGAGGGATTTGCTGCCGAACCGCACGATGATTCTTTGGCCCTACACCGACCTGAGTGATGCGCGTTGGCGGATCGGGCGGGACTATTTCATCCTGCGCCAGGCAGCGAATCGACCGCCCACGAAGATCGGTCTCGCGCACAAGGAAAAACAGGTCGCCTACATCGTGGACGATTCCATTTTCATCAAATCCTTCGACTTTATCGAGGGCGAGACCTACCCAGATGGCGGTTGCAATTTCGAGGCCTTCACGAATGGCGACATGCTCGAAGTCGAGAGCCTGAGTCCGCTGAAAACGGTCCCGCCCGGCGGAGAGATCACCCACATCGAGGAGTGGACGCTGCTTCCCTTAAGCGGGAGTGTTTCCACGGAGTCGGATGCGGCCCTCAAGCAAAACCTCGCGCCCTACCTCGCCAAAGCAGCCAATTGATTTTTATGAAATCCCTGATCCAACGAGCATGCCTTGTGACTCTGGCAGCTACCGCCATTTTTCAGAACGCCTGCCAGACCGTCGATAGTGACGCCCCCGCACGGGCGACCATGAATGCCGCTATCCGCGCGGAGGCGCCTGGCGACTACTTCATCGGGCGCCGCATGTATAAGAGCGATTACAAAATGTGGGGCTGGGTGCGCGAACCTGGAAAGCCTTGGACGACTGCTCAACTCGTCATGTTGAACGAGCAGACCAAACTCGCGCCCGACCGCGAGGCGGGAAAACTCGGCGAGGACAACAACTACGAATACCGTCTCAGCGGCCGATTCAGCGGCGAGACAGTGTATGAGCCTGCCAGCGATAAGTTCTATCCTGAATTCGTCCTCACCGGCTACGAGCTGATCAATACCAAGCCAACCGGCATTTACATAACCAACCGCCAGGAGGATCCCGATATCCGGATCATTATGGCACCGGTTCATTGAGCGATACCCGTCCAGTCGAACCCGAACTCCTCGCGCCTGCGGGCGACTGGGAGTGCTTGCGTGCCGCTGTAGCGAATGGGGCTGATGCTGTTTTCTTTGGCCTGAGCCGCTTCAACGCCCGCATGCGGGCTGACAACTTCCGCGAGGACGAGCTTCCAGCTATCACCTCCTTCCTGCACGCACACGGCGTGAAAGCCTATGTCACACTGAATGTGCTCATCTTCACGGATGAATTGGATGACGCCATCGCCGAGCTCCAATCCCTGCATGATGCGGCGGTGGATGCCGTGATTATCCAAGATGTTGGCCTGGCAGAGATCTCACGCCGCATGTTTCCCGACCTGCGCGTCCACGCCTCGACGCAGATGACTATTACATCCCCCGAAGGTGTGCGCTTCGCCGAGGGGCTCGGCGTGAAGCAGGTCGTTCTTGCGAGGGAGCTATCGCTGCGGGAATTGGAAAAGTTCCCGCCCTCGGTGCCGCTGGAGACATTTGTTCATGGAGCGCTGTGCGTGGCCTACTCGGGCCAATGCCTTACCAGCGAGGCCCTCGGCCGCCGGAGCGCGAATCGCGGGGAATGCGCGCAAGCGTGCCGCATGCCTTACGAACTCGTAGTGGACGGCGCACTGCGCGACCTCGGCGACAAGCGTTACCTCCTCTCTCCGCAAGATCTCGCCGCAGTGAATGAAATCCCAGCCCTCATCGAGCGGGGCGTGGCATCATTTAAAATCGAGGGACGCCTGAAATCCCCCGAATATGTCGCAGCGGTCACCTCGGTTTACCGCAAAGCCATCGACGCGGCGCTCGAGGGGCTTTTTGAGGGGGCATCGCCAGAGGACTGGTATCGACTGGAAATGACCTTCTCGCGGGGCCTCTTTAGTGGCTGGATGCATGGGGTCAATCACCAGGAACTCGTTGGCGCACGCTTTGGCAAAAAGCGCGGAGCCTTTCTCGGTCGTGTTGCAGGCAGCTCCAGGGACCATGTCGAATTGGAATCCACCGCAATCCCCATCAAACCCGGCGACGGCGTGGTATTTGACACCGGCGGAAACACCGAGCGCGAGCAAGGCGGGCGGGTTTTTCAGGTTCAGGGGAACAAGCTTTTCTTCGAGACGGGCAAAATACGCTTCCATGAAATTCCAGTTGGCAGCCGCGTCTGGAAAACCTCGGACCCTGCGCTTGACCGCGAATTACGCGGCAGCTTCAGCGGTCGACTGGAGACGGATTCCGATCGACTGACGCCACTCGATCTCGTCGTCAGCGGAAAGGCCAACGAACCCCTCCTGCTCAAGTGCGGAAGGAAATTCTTCCCGGCTTTGAAGCGCCTAAATCCTCCGACTCGCATCTCTCTGTCTTGGTCCGCTCCGAGGAGCAACTTGAAGCCGCGCTCGGCGCGGGCATCCGGGAAATCCTTGTCGATTATGAGGACATCCGCCGCTACAAGGATGTTGTTGCGACTGTGCGGGCGCACGGCGGCGCGCAGGTCTTTCTTGCCACGCCTCGCATCCAGAAAGCCGGCGAGGAGGGATTTTTCAAACTCATCGCGAATGCGAAGCCAGATGGTGTTCTCATTCGCAACATCGGAGCGATTTCACATTTTGCAGGAAGTCCGCTGCGATTGATCGGGGATTTTTCGTTGAATGTGGCCAATCCAGTGACCGCGCTTGTTTTTAAAAATCATGGCCTGGAGCGCCTCACCATTTCGCACGACCTGAACTCGGCCCAGATTCTCTCGATGCTGCGTCACGCGCCGCCGGACTGGTTTGAACTGACGCTGCACCATCACATGCCGATGTTTCACATGGAGCACTGCGTCTTCGCGGCATTTCTCTCGAAGGGCAAGGACTACACGGACTGCGGGAGACCCTGCGAAAAGCACCGAGTCCACCTGCGCGACCGCGT
>JAPLTI010000129.1 GCA_026398285.1 Verrucomicrobiota bacterium | reverse complement strand
CGCCATCGCATCAGGCAGGAACGCCGCTTTGCGGCTGAAGTTTGGGACGCCAAGGGCCTGGCGATCCCTACCTGGGGATTACGAGGACGCCGCCTTGCGTCTGAAAAATGGGTCATGCGAGGACGATGAACCCAGCATCACGCCGTAGCCGCAAAGCGCATAGGCGGACCCCAAAAAAATGATTTTGCTGTCCATGATTTTGTCAAAATTCCGCACTTGTCGCGCCGTAGCCGCCTTGCGCGCAGGCGGAATCCGCATTCCTTCCAGAAATGTCCGTTTTATTAAACAGATGTCCGTTTTTTTAAACAGTTCACCCTTGTTTGCGCGGGTGCGCATATTGAATCTCTCTTCCGGTGGCTCTCATTGCCGCTTTCAATAAAACCAAACTCAACCAAAATCAATATGACCACATACCGCCCCAATATACTCCCCGTTTGTGCCCTTGCCGCGATTGCAGCGCTCGCCATTGCTTCGCAAGCCGTGGCCTCCACTCCGGTTTATTCCGAGGACTTCAACTCCTACAACACCGATGCCAATTTAATCGGACAAAATAATTGGGCCCGCGCGGGAGTTCCGAACTCTCCTTCGATTTCAACCCTCCCCAAAGGCATCAACACGACTCCTGCTGTGGCGAAGAATCTCTTAGCCACCAAAGACGCAACGGCAGCTGAGCTCAAGAGGGAGCCTTTCAATCTGCCGGCATCCGGCATTTTCTCCTACGAGTTCGACACCCAGCGCGATACCGGCAGTTCCTGCACTGCCGCTGTGGGATTTGGCGCATCCGCCTCCAAAGGCGCGGCCCATGTTGGAATCAACAAAGGCGCGTTCTTCCTCCGCTTGGAGGACTACGGCGCGACGCATTGGATTTTTACTGCTCCAAATTCGGGTTTCTTCGCCGCTGCCACGAACTGGTATCGAATCAAAGTGGACATCAACCTCGCCACAAAAGAACTCGTTGGCGTGTCAGCGAAAGATCTGAGCCAAGGGGATTCCAAAATCAGCGACACCGAGTTTCAGCCTCTCTTCATTGGCAAAGAAGGTTCGTTCGCACGGGCGAGCAAGATGCGGAAGGCTCGGGATGGATTGACAATATTTCTGCCACGGTGGTTCCGGCATCAAATTGAGGACATCCCGCTCTCAGCTGATTAATCACAAATTACCTTAGAAAAACCACCTGCCATGTCTCGATCCATACTCTTTTGCCTTCTTGGCTTATCCTTTCTCGCCACACCCGCTCTTCACGCCGAAGAACCATCCTCGGCTCCTTTGCTGAAAAACGGCAACTTCGAGCTGGGCGAGGAGGGGTGGAAGTTGGGCAAAGGCTATGTGATCGAGCAGGGTGGGGGGCGCAGCAGCACCCGCGCTCTATATTTCGAGCGCACGGACAAGGCGGACAAGGCTTTCACTTATCAAAAAATCAATGTCGTCCCAGGTGCCAAATACAAGTTTAGCGCCTGGATGCGCTACCTCAGACCCGAAGGCGACTCCAAAGGTGCCACGCTGGGTATGGAGTTCTATGACGAGACCGGCAAATTTATCAAAGCCACTTACCCTCCGGGTCTCATCTCGGCCCAGGATTGGACAAAAGTCGAAGGCAGCGCCGTGGTTCCAGATAATGCGACATCCGCTCGCTTTGTGCTGATGATTCGCAAGGAGCAAATTGGTGAGGCTTGGTTTGAGGATGTGGAACTTAAGTTGGACGAACCAGTGATTCAGCTCAACCTGATCTCACCCGCGATTTCAACCATCACTCCGCAGAGCGGCCTCGTGCGCTTCAATGTCTATTGCGAGGATCCCGCCCTCCGGAAGCGCTCGGACGAGCTCACGCTCCGCGTCGAGGCGACTACCGGTGGCAATACGCTCAAGACGGTCACATCTCCCGTGAGCGCGATGCGCGCCGAGGCCGATCTCTCGGGTCTTCCCGTGGGGGAAGCCGAGGTCAAGCTCACGCTCCTCGATCCAAAAAACAATCGGACCCTCTTGGAAAAAACCGTCCCACTCACGGTGGCGCCTGCCGATCGTCCTGTTCCCGCAAATGCCTGTCTGATCGACGCCCAGGGCCGCGCCATCGTAAACGGCAAGCCCTACCTGCCTGTCGGTCTCTACATCGATAACTTCATCAAAGAGGATCTCGATCGTATCGGCGCAAGCCCTTTCAACTGCATCATGCCTTACCATGTGATGGTCGGTCGTTTTGATAAAACTCAACAACCGACGATCGAGTCGATCCGCGAGTGCCTCGATTACAGCCATGAAAAAGGTCTCAAGGTTCTCTTTGGAACCCAATGGGCGCACGAAGGCATCAGAAATGCATTAACTTACTGGATGGGGGCCCAAGGCGATACGGCCGTAATCACAAAGGTGGTAGAGACCTTTAAAGACCACCCTGCATTGCTCGCTTGGTATCTCTGCGACGAGTTGCCCGTGAGCATGAAGGATCGCTTGGAAAAACGCCGCGCTCTTGTTAACCGCCTCGATCCCTTCCATCCCACCTGGTCTGTTTTTTATCAAAACGACGACCTGCCATTCTATGGTGGTGGTCAGGATGTGATCGGTGTGGACAATTACCCCGTGAAGTTTGCCGACAATGTGCAGATGAAGATTGTCGCCAAGCAAATGGATGCCGTGGACCTCACAGGCCTGCCCACTTGGGTGGTTCCTCAGGCCCACAACATGGGCACCTTCGAGGCCAAGGACGCCGAGGATGCCAAGCGTTTTCTCGACCCCACCGAAGACCAAATGCTGAGCATGTCGCTCTACATGGCCGCCCGTGGCGCCAAGGGTTTCATCTTCTATGCTGGTAACCTGCTCGCCATGACGGAAGAGGTCTTCTACGCTCCAAATCGCAACCGCATCAAAGACACCCCTGCTCCGCAAACTGAAGCCGACTTCGCCCGCCGCTGGGCCGAGCTTTCCCGCGTAGGCGGCGTCCTGCGCGGATTGGAGCCATTCCTCCTCGCCGACAAGCCGGCTCCCGAGGTCAAATTGGAAGTCGAGAAAGGCGAGGTCGTAGCCCACGAATTCCGCGATGCGGAGGGCAATGTGCGCATCCTCATTGCCGGCGTCGGCCCCGGCGAAAGCCAGGCGGTCATCACCACCACCGCCCCAATGCCTCTTACATCCAGCAATGGAAAAACCGTAGCCCTCGGGGACAATAAATACCGTTTCACCGGCCAAGACATTTGCTCCGACATCCTCTCAGGAGGGAAGTGATCGGCAGGTCCTTTGGGTCTAAGGATTCGATTTTATCAAGCGCGGAATGTGTGTGTGCAATCCCATGCACATCCGCGCGTTAGCGCGATTGTTTGCCAGGGTAGGGTCGGCGCGCCGCCGCTGACCCATTTGCGCGGCAACGCCGCCATCGCATCAAGTCATCGATTTGATAACACGAGTTGTCTCCGAGAGAACAGCAGTCATCGATTTGATAACACGAGTCGTCTCCGGGCGAACAGCAGTTATCGATTGGATTACACGAGTCGTCTCCGAGAGAACAGCGGTTATCGATTTGATAACACGAGTCGTCTCCGAGAGAACATCAGTCATCGATTTGATAACACGAGTTGTCTCGGAGCGAACAGCAGTTATCGATTGGATAACACGAGTTGTCTCCGAGAGAACAGCAGTCATCGATTTGATAACACGAGTTGTCTTCGAGCGAACACCGGTCATGAAAATCGAGACACCTGTTTTGATATAGAAGACACCGGTCAAAGCGACTGGCGAAATATCGCCTGGAGGTTTTCTATTTCCTACGAGTCATTTGCGTCGCATACGCTCTTGGCGAGATGCCAAGGTTTTTCTTGAATGTTGTGGTAAGGTGCGAGGGGGAATAAAATCCGCATTCGTAGGCGATTTCCTTGATTGGTTTGAGAGGGTTTTTGTCGATGAGCGCGCGGGCCTGCTCGAAGCGCAATCGCAAGATGTATTGGTGCGGTGCCTCGCCGCATGAGTTCAGAAAAATGCGTGTGAGTTGGCGAAAGCCGATACCGGCTTGTATGGAAAGTTCTTTAGCTTGGAGCGCATGGTTAATGTTGCTTTTGATGAACGCACTTGTCTGCTCGAAGATGAGATTTTTTCGGAGTTGGTTGGTATCTTTTGGTTGCGCTTTTTTCGGAAAAACACAGACCGAGTCGAGTATCTCAGCAATCAGAGCCTTGAGCAGTGAAGAACAAATCGCCTGTGTGAAGGGTGTGGAGCTTCGACGGACTAGTAAATCCATGAGTTGCTGCAGGTGGGAAGTCAGTGTCGGACTTTCTATGGGTCTCTGTCTTTTCTTAAGGGAAAAAGGAAGGTTGGCGCCTGTGCCGAGCAGGTCTTTGACCTTGATGAGGATGCCCAGCATAAAACCGCCTCTGGGTGTATTCCAATCGTGTGGCGTGTGGGGAGGAATGACGAGGGCTTGTCCAGCCCCAAGAGGGATTTCTTTGTCTTCCACGGTGAAATAAAAGTGTCCCGAAAGTGGAATCTCGATCTGCACTTCGTCGTGCAGGTGCATGCCGGGCTTTTGTTTGTTCGTAAAAATGCCAGGGCCCAGATGGCAACCCGCACAGTTCAGTCGTAGGCTGTCGACTTGGAATTCTTGGCTGCTGATCACTAAATCCGACAGGCGCGCATTACTGACTGTAATGGCGGAGGGTTTCCAAAGTTGGGCGTGACGGGCTTTTGAAACAATATGCATAGTCTCAAGCAATTCAGGCTGAAGATCAGGGTTGTCTTTTTTTAAAAATCGGCTGGCAAGATGAGTCGGGTGGGCGATTGCTGATTTTTTTGATGTGGAGCTGTGAACTCTCAATGAACAATTCAGCTCTGTTTTTAACAATAAATTACACTTTTAAAAATAAGACATCCTTTCTCAAAAAACAGACATGATGTGGAGCCTGTTTAAGTCTCAAATTTATAAGCGATGACTGTTTTTTGATCGTTGTTGGAATCTCGTAGAGGCCTCTCGACTACTAGGATCATTCCACCGAATCCTTTCACCATACTCACTATTTCTGTCGGAGCATCATGAGCACAACAACCAACCAAAATTCTGACCTGGGCGACTACCGCCGAACGCAATCTGGCAGTGAGATTCCTAGCGAGGGCTATTGCGACCAACCTTATGTGGTAGTCAACAATGATGGAACTTGGCTTTGCGTCATGACAACGGGCGCAGGGCATGAGGGGGCTCCTGGCCAGCATCCCATAGCCCTTCGAAGCCATGATCAGGGACAGACATGGATTGAGAATGTGAGCCTTGAACCGACGGACGGGCCCGAGGCTTCTTACGCGGTGTTGCTGAAAGTGCCCTCGGGGAGAGTTTATGCTTTCTACAACTACAATACCGACCGGGTGCCCGAGGTGAAGACTGAGGAGGGCGTGGGAGTTTCTTCCTACAAACGCGTCGATTCGCTGGGTGACTATGTTTTCAAGTATTCCGACGATGGTGGCCTGAGTTGGTCGGGCAAGCGTTACACCATTCCGGTGCGCGAGTTTGCCTGCGACCGCGAGAATGTTTATGGCGGCAAGATCCGTTTTTTCTGGAATGTCGGTCGGCCCTGCATCCGCGCCAATGGCGAGGTGATCATTCCGCAGCACAAGGTGGGCGCGCTGGGCATTGGTTTCTTTGCGCAGAGCGAAGGAGCCTTCATCGCCTCGTCGAATATTCTGACCGAGTCCGATCCGGAGAAGGTCTGCTTTGAGACTCGGCCGGATGGAGACCATGGGCTCAAGACGCCGGCAGGAGGCGGGCGCATTGCTGAGGAGCAAAGCATGGTCGAACTCAGCGATGGCTCGCTTTACTGCGTTTACCGTAGCGTCGATGGCTGGCCAGTTTGCGCCTATAGTCGCGATGGAGGCCGCAACTGGGAGTCGCCCCATTACAAGACTTACACGCCCGGCGGTCGGCGCATGAAGAACCCCCGTGCGGCGAATTTTGTGTGGAAGTGTTCCAATGGTCGCTACCTTTATTGGTTTCACAACCATGGCGGCGAGTTCATCCGCCGGCTTGGCGGTCACTCTTCGATGCCGAATGGACTTTCGGTGAATCATTTTCGGACTCCCTATGACGACCGAAATCCTGTTTGGATTAGTGCCGGGCGGGAGATTGATGGGCCAAACGGCAAACTCATCGAGTGGAGCCAACCGGAAATCCTGCTCTACGACGACGATCCCTACATCCGCATCAGTTACCCTGACCTGATCGAAAAGGATGGGCGACTTTGGTTCACCGAAACCCAGAAGTCCACGGCCAGAGTCCATGCCGTCGATCCGACATTGATCGATGATCTTTTCGCTCAGTTTGAGCAGGCTCCAGCGAAAGAACCGCATGGTCTTCTGCTAAAAAAATCCGGCATGCGCAAAGCGGAGGCGTGTTCATTTGCCATGCCCACTCTCCCGTTGCTGACTTCGCGCGACTTCGTGAGGGATGATCAGTGCGGAAAAGACCTGCGGGCAGGATGCACGCTGAATTTGGCTCTCAACGGGATTCCAGCCGAGGGGGCGATCTTATTTGATACCCGCAATTCGGAGAAGGCCGGCATTCTTGTGAGAGTTATTGAATCTGCCAAGATCGAGGTCACGCTCTCGGATGCGCGCACCATCTCAACCTGGACGAGCGATGCGGGATCTCTGGAAGAAGGAACATTAAACAATATCGGCATAATCGTCGATGGCGGGCCGAAGTTGATTCTCTTTGTCATCAATGGCGTCCTCTGCGATGGCGGCGATGAACGGCAGTTCGGCTGGGGACGCTACAATCCCGCATTGCGTGAAATCAATGGTGGCACGGAAGCCGCCGTGCATGCATCTGTGCAGGAAGTCGCCCTCTACGATCGAGCCCTGCGCGTCAGCGAGCTTATTGGCAAAAGTTTTTTTTGATTATGAAAACATTCGCCGTCTCCCATCAAACCACCCGTCAAATGTCCTCCGGTGTCGGAGCCTCGTGGCATTCGATCTTGCGTCCCTCGGTCGGCCATGGCGGCAGCGCCTTTGGTGGCACGCCACCTGTGGTCTCGCGACATGAACACCTCTGGAAAACGCTCGAGAAGGCGGCCTGTTGGTATGGTTTCAAATTCATCCGTGCGGAATTCGAGTGGCGCCAGTTCGAGCCGGAACAAGGACAATTCACTTGGGAAACCGGCGAGATGAAAGTTCTACACCGCATCCTGGGATGGGCTCAGCGCCACGGAGCGGATGTTCTCCTGCAGCAGCAGTGGCCGGGAATCAGTTGGAACGCCTTTCCAGAATTTCGCGGCGATCCGGCGCTGGAAACCTACTCGGCAGCGTTCGATCTCGATGCCTTCGCCGCCGGATGGGTGGCGCTCTTGGAGGAGTTGGTGAGCAAGCGGGGCTTCAGCTGCATCCGCTGGGTTTGTCTCATCAATGAGCCGGGTTGGTGGTGGTGGCACCTTCCGCAAACGGTTCTTGCCCGCGAAGGCGTGGCCAAAGCGCAGCAAGAGTATTTGGCTCGAGCTGCAGAAGTGGTCCGCAAGGCCATGGACACCGCCGGCTTCGAAAAGATAGGGATCATGGGCCCCGACGAGGCGGACCTCTTTGACTACGAGAACCTCCGGGATATGCCCTGGTTTCCCCATGTGCAGGATGTGGATTTTCACTGTTACCGCGCCCTGTTGGACCGTGATGCTGGAAACAAGCCGGGCATCACTATCGATGAAGCGGCCACAATCATGACCCGCTATGCGGCACAGGCGCGATCGGCGGGCAAGGGATTCTACCTCACCGAATATGGCACGATGGCCAATGGCGTCGGCTTCGACAATCCGGGGCCCTTCCACCCCGAGTCCCTTTTGCGTGATTGCTCACTGCTTCTTCGGACTATCCTGAGCGGTGCCGACGGAGCCAGTCGCTGGAGCTTTACCAACCGAGGCGATGTGGACGGTCAATGGCAGATGGTCGAGACTTGGGACCGCCAGCTCAAGGAATGGAAACCCGAGACAGAAAAGTTCACTCCAGTGGCTTCGACTTTGGGACAATTCATGCGTCACATGCCACAGAGGGCCTTGGTCCATGAGATCACAGGAGACGCCGTGAAGGGGCTTGATTTATTGGCTCTATCCGATCCGCAGGATCCGGCAGGGCTGAATGTATTTCTCGTTAACAGCTCCGAGGCTCCAGTCGATGTTTGTCTCAAACTCCCCTCCGTCGATGATTGGTCCTTGATGACCATCTTGACAGCAGATCCATGTTCCAACAACACAACCGCATTTTCCGGCACCGGAGTCATCGAGATCACTCTTCCGAAAGACTCCATCGGTATCCTCACCAACCGGCCACTGGATGTGAATGGCCCAGGGCGTATCGGAATCGGTTCGACACAGTCATGAAGAAGACCATCCCTCGCCTTTGCAACGCCCATCTCGATTTCGCAATCCTCAATCCGCAATCTTTCCAAGAAATGTCCATTTTTTTGAACAGATGTCTGTTTTTTTAAACTCATTTCAATGGATCGGCCTCAGAAATGAGCAAGAATCAATCTCGTGAAAGTTCATAGTCTCCCAGCAAAGTCAGTTGCCCATGCATTCACACTGGTGGAATTGTTGGTTGTCGTAGCAATCATTGCGGTTCTTGCTGCATTGGCGATTCCAGCAATTTCCTCGGCGAGTCTCAAAGCGAAACAGTCAGCCACCGCCAGCACGCTCAAAGGCATGGGAACAGCGTTGAATCTCTATGCCGGAGAGAACGACGGCAGGCTTCCCGGCCCCTCTGTAGTTGCCATTTATGGGTATGCCCGCAACCCGCCAAGATCCACGGATACCGCACACTTGGGGCAGTATCTTGCCCCCTACCTCGGGCAGAAGGCCGATGACAGGCTGACGGTATGCAAAGGCCTGCAAAACCCAGCGCTTTCAAGGAAAATCCAAAACGATCTGGCTCAACCGCTCGCGCAATTCGTCAAGCTTGACGCGGTAAGCACCACCCAGTTGGAAGACTTCAGGCTCTGGGGTGATTGGGCATTGACCATGGCCGATGCTGCTGCAGTCACCAATCCACCCAAACGGATGCAATCTCTCTCCAGTAAGGCCAGGGGCGCGGCGATCATTTGCACGGCCGACCAGCAGTCTTGGGGATCCGCTCAAGCCAATGTGAACCTTCTTCCTGCATCAGGCTCTTTTGGCGGGAAGCGACTCTGGCTCTTTTTGGATGGATCGGTCTCCGGGCCCGTCACCAACACATTGATGTGGTTCCGCTAAATTTTATGAATAAAATAATGCCCTCCCTACGAAAAATTGTCTTCACACTTGTTGCTCCTCTTTTCTTCTGTTCATCCGCAGTGATGGGTGCTGGTTCGACGGACTGGCGATCGCGCGAGTGGAATCAGGACACGGTGCGCGAGTTCGTGGCATTTTCAACCAGGGCTGTTTTGAAAAATGCTCTTGGGATGCCGGATGAGGATCGAGGGTCAACCTGGGTTTACTCGGGCGTGATGGTGACGAATCCCGAAGGAGACAAGTCGCCCCAGAAGCTGGTGATTGGATTCGAGGGAACAAACGCCGAGAGCAAGGTCTCCAGCGTATCGCTGGAGGCGATGGATAAATAAATTTCAAACAAATATGACAAAACTACCGAACCCATCTCATCTCCGCCTTGCCACTTTGGTTCTCGCTTTGCTTGCCATTGAGTTCTCGCTACAGAATTCCATAGCAAAAAGTCCTGAGCCCACCGCAAAGAAGAAAGCCGCTGTGCCATCACAGTCACCGATACTTCCCAATGTGGTTGGTTGCGACTGGGGAACGATCCATCAAACCAAAGAGAAACTCGATCTCACTGTTCTCAAGCAGGCCGGAATGGAAACGGTCGTGCTGGGGGTGAATTTTGGCTGGCACGGAGCGATGCGTAGATTTCTCCCGCAAAAGATCGCGGGCGAGCCCTATCCCATTCGCACTTTCTGGAATGGCCGCGATTCTTACGATCGCGACTCGGTGCGCGAGCTCCTCAACCTCGTCAAGCAGCAGCATCCGACGGCACGGATCATTTTCTGGCTTCAGCTCGATACCTATCCCGAGTGGGTCAGTGAAAATCCGGACGAGGCTTTGCGCAACGACCGTGGCGAGCCATTTGTGGTGAACTTCCATTTTCAACGGGTGGGCAATGATCCCGACCCCAAGAAGCGCGAGGTGCTGGCTTGGTCGTTCTACTCACAAAAGCTGCGCGAGGACCTTCGCCCGGCGATCAAGGAGTTTGTCAAGACGGTGGAAAGCTCACCTGGCGGAGATCAAGTGGACGGTTATCTGATCGGCGGCGCGCAGGACGCGCAGTTTTATTTGTGGGAAGGACCGAATGCCGCCAAGGCCAAGGATGCCCGTGCGTGGAGTGATTACAGCAAGCCGGCCGTGCAGGCTTGGCAGGCGTGGTTGAAGAAAAAATATGGAACGCCCGATGCTCTCTCCATCGCGTGGAATCAGAAGATCGCATCGTTTGATCAGGCTGCGCCACCGCCTGCCGATTCCTTGATCGGCACGCCACGCTTTCACGATCCGGAAACCGAGGAGCAACAGCGAAACTGGAAGGAGTTCATCGCCGACGGCCGCGTCACCCTCGCCGAGGACATCGCCCGCATGATCCGTGAATCCGCCTCCAAGCCGCTCCTGATTGGAACGAGTTCGGGTGACAATGGCGCGCGGGCGAACATGACAGCCAATGTTCGCTTGATGAACTCGAAGGAGCTGGATTACGTAAATGCACCGGTGCGCTACAACCAGCGCTTGGCTCCCGCCAGCCCAGGCGGCGCGCTTGCCGTCTTCGATTCCTTCCGCCTCAACAACAAACCCATCCTGTTCGATCTCGATTACCGGACCTGGAAAAACAAGAATTACGAGAGTCAGAATCTTGGCCCCGGCTACAATGTCAGCGCTCGTATGGTCGGCCGCACTGCCACTCCCGATGAGCTTCGCAGCGCTTGGCTCCGCGAGACCGGGCGCATTGCGCTCGGCGGCCACAGTGTCTTCATTGATCCCGTCGAGGGGGCTCAAACTCATCAGGATCCTCTCATTCAGCACGAGATGTCGGTCTTGCGTAACTCCCTTGAGCAGGCAAGAACGGCGGCAGGGGCTCCCACTGGTGCCGAAGTGGCTGTCATCTACGACGAGCGCTCCACCGATTATTTGAAAGGTGCGCTTGGCGACCTGCACATGACATGGTCGAGCGGCCAGCGTTCCGAATTGGATCTCTCCGGTGTGCCTTACGGTTATTACTACTTGGAGGATTTCAAGGCCGGCAAAGTGCCTGCCGCGAAGCTATACATTTTTAACAATCTCCTCGAGATCGACGATGCAACTGCAGCCGCCATCGAGAAGCTCAAAGCAAACAACAATGTTCTCTGCTTCCTTCAAGGCACGGGTTTCAATCTCCAGAAAAAAGATGCTGCCCGCCTGAGTCAAATCATCGGCATGGAGGTCGTGCCTGCAGCTGCGGCCCAGTCTCAGAGTGCTTCAGCCTCGACGGAACCTTTGCTTGTCGGCAAGCCTGCGCCAAGCTTCGCGCTGCCTACAGAGTGGACCGCTTTCGGACCGTTCCCTGCAAACTCGACCGTGACGCCCGTGCCGGAAAATATTCCGGCGCAGATGGAAGTTGGCGGCATTACCAAACTCGCCTGTCCGATCCCACGCAATGGGTGCATGCCGAATTTTTCGCCTCTAGGATCGCAGGCGGCCGAGGAGGTTGTATGGGCCTTCACTCGCATTGAATCCCCCGAGGAGCGCGAGGTGCTTATCGGAGCGGGAGCCGACTGGTGGATGACTTGGTATCTCAATGGGGAGAAGCTTCTCGACACTGCGGGATTCGGGAATGAATTTCCCAACATTGCTTCCGACAACTTTGTTTTCCCTCTCAAGCTCAAGAAAGGCACCAACCTCCTTGCCGTGCGCGTGAAGGGTGGCAGCAGGAGCCTGCGACTTGCTGTCGAAAGCAGGGACGAGATCGACCAAGGAATCCTGCGCAGTGAGTCCGAGGGGCTGAAACTCGATCCGCAGCTTGGCCTTGTTGTGCAAGATCCCAAAGCCCGTCGCCTCGCGAATTACCCTGGCGGCAACCTGTGCGGTTTTGCCGAGCGCAAGCATGAGGGCTGGACCAGTGTCTTTGCCGGCACCCACTCTCTGCGCCGCAGCACGATTGCCGCACTCGCGGAGCGTGCGGCCGCTTGGCGTGTAGCTCCCATCCAGTATGCCGTTGCCGCCAATGAGAAGTTTCTCATGGTTCATCCGCAGTTGAGCGGCAATGTCCTGATCTCTCTGAAAACGCCAGCGGCACTCTCCGAGGTGAACGGGGCGTTTCCGTCGCAGCCTTTCGCCAAGGAGCATATGTTAGATCTCGAAGCCTACAAAACCTACCTTTTTGCCTTGGGCGACAAGGAAACTCTGCCTGGCAGCACACCTGGCAATGCGGCACCGATCAAGCAGGGAACGCTCGTGCAGTTCGATTTCACCATCGATCCTGCCAATAAGCCAAAGCCGAAGGATCTTAAACCTGTGGTGAAGTTTCCCGCAGGACAATCCTCCGCACTCCTGACAGGATCCGGTATTGATGACAGCCATCTCGACATAAGCGGGAATGGGGTTCCTCCACACTCGCTTTTCATGAATGCCAAAGCCTTCGGCGCAGGCACTGAAGACCAGATGGTCCAGAAGGGCGCGTGGTTTGGATTCAAGGCGTCACCGTTTGCAGGGAAAACGATCGCCCTCGAACGCTTGGACTTCATGCTCCAAAGAAGCAACGAAAATTCACCCAAACAATACGCCGTGTATGCCGAAGTGGATGGCCGTTCCGAGCGTGTCGGGGGAGGGGACCTGCGCAACCGCACTGGCAACACCAACGAAGAGTTTGATTCCTACAGCGTCGATCTCAGTCCCGTTGTCTCACTGCAAAAGTTGGCCCGGCCGGTGACTTTCCAGATTTACCTCTTAGGCGCTACCGACAGCCCTCAAGCTCCCGGAAATGTCCGCATAGACAATATCATCTTGAGCGGAAAAAATGCGGAGAGCGCAGGTCAATAAAAATTCCCCAGCACAAAAACCAAACAACGAATAAAACCCCTAAATAATGAAAACCAAACCCACACTTCTCTCATTCCTTGCTTGCCTTTCGATTTCTGCAAGCTCGCTCAATGCCCAATCCACTCCGGAACCTGTCTTGAACATCCAGGCTGGCAATGGTGTGGCCGTCGATAAAAGCGAGAAAGCCCGGGAGATTGCCGAGTTGCCTGCCGGTTCCAATAACACTTGCGTAGCTTTGGAAAGCGAAAAGGCCATTGAAATTCCCTATGCCGAGGGGGATCCCCTCTTCTCGACTGCGGAGTTCACTTGGATTTTGAGGGCCAAATTTTCCAATCCTGGTATTCCCGAAATTTTTACACCGATTATGGGACGCTGGTTCGCTGCCTCCAACGATCGATCGGCCGCTTTGATTCTTGATCCAAACAAAATGATCCTATTCAGTCTGAGCTCCGATGGAACATCTCAAAAGGTTCTGAGTGAGGGGGGCGGTTATGCCATCCCTGAAGATCAGTGGAGAATTTTTGTTCTCCGTTGGAAGCAGGGTGAACTGGCCTCGCTTTCGATTTATGGGAACGACGGCATGCATTTGCAAACTCACAAAACAGCTCAAAAATTCCTCCTCCCTTCAATCAAGCAAGTCAGCCAGCCATTCCTGATTGGCGCTCCGGCCAAATACGGCATGGAGATCAAATCCGTAAAGGTCTTCGATCGCGCATTGACCGAAGAGGAACTGACCGCCGATTTGCTCACGAAGTGATCTGATATCCCTGAAAGCCGCAGCATGGACTTTTATCCATGCTGCGCGGGGATGGGTAGGGCGCGGGCCTCCGGAAGCGTCGGTAAGTTTTTCTCATTAATCGCCCTCCTTTGTGTCTCCGTTTCTTCGTGCGAATATCTGTTTTCCGCAACACGTCAAAATCGTCCCATTCCACCCTTTGCTGATGCGCTACATCATGGACCGAGACCTTGCCAAGCCATCCTTTCGCAGGACACTAAAATCTCTACGCAACCCGAAACTCAGCAAAATCGCCATGTCACTCGCCGAACAATTCCGCCAAGAAGGTCGTGAGGAAGGTCTGATCTTCTCGCAGCAACAAGCCATTCTCGAAGCGTTGGAAATCCGGTTCCAGAGAGTGCCAGAGGGTCTGCGTGAGGAAATCGAGACAATCATCGACACCAAAAAACTCACGCACCTTCACCGCGCGGCCATTACCAGCGCCGACATCGAATCCTTCGCGGTTGAGCTTTAAGCTCCGCGCGGCAGCGCGCTCGTTGATTCAAGGTAGGGTCGGCGCGCCGCCGCTGACCCATTTGCGCGGCAACGCCGCCATCGCATCAGGCAGGAACGCCGCTTTGCGGCTGAAGTTTGGGACGCCAAGGGCCTGGCGATCCCTACCCCAGGATCACGAGGACGCCGCCTCGCGGCTGAAACTTGGGTCATGCGAGGACGATGAACCCTCCCAAGATACCAAAACGCGCCGCCGCGCGGGTTTGTAGCGGCTGTCTATGACTGCCGAATCGGAGCCCCCTCCGCTGCTCACAGAGACGCCTCCACAGAAACCGCGCGGCAGCGCGCAGCCAGACCTGTCACGCCGGAGTCGCAAAGCGCGTAGGCGGATCACCCCCAAAAAATAATTCTGTCATCCATCATTCTGTCGAACCTCCCAGCCCCTCGTAGAGACTCAACTACAGGAACCACCCTGCCTGTTTGAATATCAGCTCAAGAAAGGCCCCTGGATCGCGCTGCGTCTGCTTTGCTATATACTCGAAATTAAGATCCTCCGCTGGAAACGCTGAGGCCCTTAAAACATGATGATACTGTAACAGGAATTACCGTTTGAATGGCATCATTTCACGCTTAAAACTCGCCTTCTCCATCAATACCAACGCTCCCACCAGTAAACCAAACTGAACCATGATCCTCCTAAAATCCATCGCCCCTATCTGTCTTGCGTTATTGATTGTTCTTCCAGGCTGCAAGGAGCGGCAGACTTCGCAATCGTCCAATTCCCAACCTGCCGCGTCGCCTACGCCGAATCCGGCGGCTGCCGTGTCGCCTGTGCCGAATCCGGTAGCTGCCCCAAAAGAGCACACCCCCCGCGTGGCACTGATCTACAGCTCGTATGCCGAAGGCAGCAGAAAAGGCGAGTTGGATGGTGCTGAAAAAATCCTCGGTTGGAAGATTGAATCCTTCGAGAACACCCGTGTCGAAGAATTGATCCCGCGTTTATCGGAGTTTCAATTCGTGGTGCTGGCGACGGCTGGAAATTTTAAGAATGTCCAAGACCTTGGCCGTCATCGGCAGCAATGGCTCGACTTCCTGCAGGGCGGCGGATCGATTGTCGTGATTGCCGCCAACTACGACAATGTTCTTGCAAAATTCACCGACCAGTTCGGCCCCGACTATCCCGTGACGGCTGCACCTTTCGAAGGTGGCGTTCTCACTGCGGTAGGCGTGAACTTCGACATGTCGGGAAAGGCCACCGACCACTGGGCCCTTACGATTCCCACCGATATTCGCGATGTCATGCTCAATAAAAACGCTTGGGCCGGGCTCACCAACTTTAGTTCTGCTTGGCAATCCGCCCTTGTCTCCAGCTCGGGTCCGAGCAGGATGCTCGTCCGGTCGGTTGGCAAAGGCTCGCTCGTTCTGCTCGCGGCTGGTGAATTTGGCAAAGCGCGGGGACCAAGGGCCATTGCTGGTCTGCTAGGCAATCTCCGCTTTCATGAGCAGGGTATGAAGAAAGGAGTGGCTCTGGAGAAATTCGACTTGGGACCGGCACTTCCCGGCAAACGCTCGGTTCTCGTCACGCTGCGCAACAGCACGCAAAACGCGACCCCCGTCAGTCTCCGGATCGTGGCCAAGAATTCGAAGGGTTCTGCGACTTTTGATCAATCCGCCAACCTTCCGCCAAATGCGGCGACCGATGTGCAGATTCCCGTCGATCTGGCGGGGGACGGACCGCAGGCCGTCAAACTCGAGATCAGTGCCGCAGGCCAGCAGGTGGCGCAAGTGGAACGCGAATTGGTCATTCCCTCGACCATCGCCCTGATTTCGCTGGATCCGAACCTTTACCCGGAGAGGAAATCCATTCGGTTCGATCTCACGCTTGCGCCGGAGCTGGGAACCGACCTTAAGGACTGCACCGTTGAGATCAACGCGGGAGGGAAAAACCTGCCTCGATTCACTCCCGATTCGGCCAGTTTCACCCGCGTGATGGAATTCGCCGAAGTTCCCCCGGGGAGCACCGTGGAAGTCACTGCCCGCCTTCTCAAAGGGAACCAGCTCCTCGGTGAAGCCTCGACCGAGATTCGTTCTCACGAAACGCCGCGCGTGCTCGTGAATCGCGGCAAGCTCTATGTCGAAGGCCGGGGATTTTTCCCGCTCGGCATGTATCATGTCATGCACAACCTGCCGCCTGCCCGCCAGATCGAGGGTCTGCGAGCATTGGCCGCAGGTGGCTACAATTCCATTTACACCTATGTTTATGAGGATCCCCAGACCGCCCAGAAACTCTTCGAAGAAGCGGATAAGCTCAACATTTGGGTGATCGGCGAAGGCCGTGGCGTGGATGCATTGTTGAAAGCGGGACCCTCTCCGCGCCGGGCATTCGCCTGGGTAACCAAAGACGAGCCGGAACTCTGGTCCATTCCGCCCTCCAAAGTTGCAGAGGTGCATATGCAACTCCGCAAGGCCGATCCCCAAGTGCCCACCTACACCGTCGTGGCAACGAAGAGCCGCATCAAGGACTACACCTTCGCCTCGAGCCTTATCATCACTGATCCGTATCCACTCATAAAAGTTCCGTCAGGCCAGGGTGGCCCGCTCCGTGCAGCGCCTGTTTATCTGGAAATGGTCGAACTGGTCGCATGTGCTGCAGCGACCGACTCCGTGCCGATCGCGGTGTTGTCCTGCCACGGCTACGAACCCCAGCAAATTCCGACCTATCAACAGGTGCGGAATCAAGTCTGGCAATCGCTCGTGGCCGGTGTGCGCGGTCTCATCTTTTATACCTTCGAAGATTATTTGAAGCCGCCGACCCCGGGCTTCCAACTGGAAAAATTCCCTGAATTGTATCAGGGAATGATGTCGCTGCCCGCCGAGATCAATCCGCTGATGCCGATCTTGCTTGAAGCCAAGCGGACAGAGCTTCTACGCGGAGAGGATCAGGCGGTTGCTTCGTTTTGGGTCAATGAGAACGAGGCCCTGCTGGCAGTCGTCAACATAAGTGGCGAAACCAAGAAGGTGCGTCTGGACATTCCTTCCGTTGGCAAATTGTCCCTCGTCCCCGACACGGTAAACCCATCGCTCAAAATCGACGGCCAAACCCTCTCCGGCGAACTCGCCCCGCTCGAAATCGCGACCCTCCGCTGGAAACGCTGAGGCCCACAAAACATGATGTTATTGTAACAGGAATTACCATTTGAATGGAATCTTCTCACGCTTAAAACTCGCCTTCTCCATGATTACCAATACTCCCACCATTGCCTCGATTAAGACTCCCACCGCCAGTTCGTTTCTCCGTCTATTGCGTGCCCGGTCTGCGGCGCTTTTACTGCTCGCAAGTGCCCTCTTTCTCGGGGTATCGCCAGAGGCAAGAGCTGCGGAATTAGCATCCTGGCCGAGCGCATACTCCGAGACCCAAGGCGAAAACAACTGGTATTATCTTTTCACCAAGAACGAAGGCGAGTTCAACCCCGATTCCAGCAAGAACCAGATGAAGCTCTACACGGACCGGGAATCGCTCGGTGGAAGTCATCCAGAGCTCAACAATATGTGGTCGAAATGGTTCAACCTCTACACTTACATCAATTCCAAAGGCCTGTGCATGCCCTGCAATGATGGATCTTGGACTTGTTTGCGCTGGGTCAGCAATCACACCGGCAAAGCCGAGATCGAGGTGACATTTCAAAGACTGAAGAAGACTCCACAGCATGACAACACCGGCGTCATTGGAATCCTGCGCGTCAACGGGGATGAGAAATGGTCCACTGGCGTCATTGGAGATGGAGATGCCGAACCGCACAGCAACACTATTTCCGTGGATTTGAATGAAGGGGACTGCGTGGATTTCTTGCTCAACCCAAACGGGACCAGCAACCACGACGAAACAAAAGTGACCGTGCTCATCAACAGCGCTTCCTAGGACCACTGTTCGATAGCCCATCGCGGGTGGCGCGCAACATGGCCGAATTTCAAGATATTTGGCCAATTTCTTCCATTGCGCCCTGTTGATTCAGTCCGAATAAAAACCAATCCTTTGCCAGCTTCACAATACTCATGAAAACACACTCCTTCAAAGCCAACGGCCTCCACCTCCTCTTTGCTTTCGCAGCCGACGCGCCGGTGAAGCTGCTCAACTTCTCGTTTACCAAAGGGGCCAAGCCGGATCCCGAGAGCAAGCTGACCAAGTGGTCCCGTTTGGTCGAAGTCCAAGCGAACGGCCGAGATTGGGACGACCACCACGGCAACAAATACACAGGCACGAATCCCGCCGGGGAACTCCGCTACAAGACTCATCGCGAGAGCAAGACGCCGCTGGGAGCAAACCTTGAAATCGTGCAGGAGGGTGGTGGACTCAGGGTCACCTCGCACCTGCAAGTCCTCGGTAAATTCGGCGCACTGCGTTCATGGACCGAGGTGGTCAACACAGGCAAGGAGCCTGTGCTGCTCGAGTATGTCTCGACGGCTGCACTCCCCGGAGCCTCGCTCGGCGGTGACTCGACTTGGGATCGGAAAATGCAACTGCACCTCGCCGACAACACCTGGAGACCGGCGAAACCCTCTTCTGGCAGATCGAGCACAACGGTTCCTGGCACTGGGAAGTCAGTGACATCGCCAACGAACTCTATGTCCTGATCTCCGGCCCCACCTTCCGCGAAGGCCACTGGAGCAAGAGGCTGGCCAAGGGGGAGAGCTTCACCTCCGTGCCCGCCACCATCGGCCGCGTGAAGGGAGGCCTTACCTGCGCGCTGCTGGCGCTCAACTCCGTGCGCCGACTGATCCGCCTCCCACATCCCGACATGGAGAAGATGCCGGTCATCTTCAATGATTACATGAACTGCCTCATGGCGGAGCCGACCACCGAAAAACTTCTGCCGGTCATCGATACGGCGGCGGAGGTCGGCTGCGAATATTTCGTGGTCGATGCCGGATGGTTCGCCACGCTGCAGGAAACCTGGTGGACCTCAGTGGGTGAATGGAAGGAATCGCCCGACCGCTTCACGAACGGCGGCTTCGTGAAGTTGATGGATCATATCCGTGCCAAGGGAATGGTTCCCGGACTCTGGCTCGAGATGGAAGTGGTCGGCATCACTTCGCCCGTGGCAAAGAAGTTTCCCGATGCCTGGTTTTTCCAGCGGGACGGTCGCCGCGTGAGCGACCACGGCCGCTATCAACTCGATTACCGCAATCCCGAGGTTCGCAAGCATGCCGACAGCATTCTGGATCGTGTGATCCGCGACTACGGGGTCGGCTACATCAAGAACGACTACAACATCAACGCCGGCCCCGGCACCGATTTCAAAGCCGATGCTCTCGGCGACGGCCTGCTGGAGCACAACCGCGCCTTCCTTGCCTGGATGGATTCAGTGATGGAGCGTCATCCCGGCCTCGTGGTCGAGAACTGCGCCAGCGGCGGCATGCGGATGGATTATGCCTCGCTCAGCCATCACAGCATCCAGTCCACCAGCGATCAGACCGATTACCGCCTCACCGGCATCATCGCCGCCGCCTCGGCTTCGGCCGTCACCCCCGAGCAGGCCGCCGTCTGGAGCTACCCGCTCAAGGATGCCGGCGAGGAGGAGACCATCTTCAACATGGTCAACTCGCTGCTCCTGCGCATTCACCAAAGCGGACGCATCCATGAGATCGCCCCCCGCAGCCTGGCGCTGGTGAAGGAGGGAATCGCTTACTACAAAACCATCCGCAAACTCATCCGGCGCGGTCAGCCGTTTTGGCCGATGGGCCTCGCGCGCTTCGGCGCCCCGTGGGCGAGCTTCGGCATCGTCTCGGGCAAGACCTCGCTTCTGGCCGTCTGGCGCTTCGCAGGCAAGGAACGCACGGTAGACATCCCATTGCCAGAACTTCGAGGCAAGAAACCGCAAATCAGCGTCGGGTTCCCAGCCAAGGCCTCACCGTTTTGGAAATGGAATGAGAAATCCGGTCTCCTGAGCGTGACCCTCGCCAAGGAACACACCGCCCGCCTGCTGCAGATCGAAACGCGCTGAATTTCAACCTGAATCCAGCGGAATTAACCACAGAGGACACGGAGAGCACAGAGGGTGAATCAATTACACCGAATCACAGTGGATCGTTTTGTCCAAGCACCCCTTTCAGAAACCGATCCTGTGAATTGACTCGCTTTGCTCGCCCGGTGGGCTGCCGTTGGCAGTCTTTCTCCGCTGCGCTCCGATTCTGCTTATCCTGTCCTCCTGTCTAAAAATCCATTTTCAGGTTCAACCGACCTGACAGCCTTATGAAATATTATCCCGTTCAATACGACACCAGCTACCTCGACGGCGAAGGAGTTCGACCGCTCAAAGCCATCACACCCATGCCCGACCTCGATCAGGCCGTGGCCATCACCGATGAGTTTCTCGGCAACCACTGGAAGAAGATGGTTCGCAATCCGGTCGGCGGATTGAAACGGCACTATGTCGTTCCCGGAGCCATTTACGAGAACCTCTGGGACTGGGACAGCATCTTCATCGCCTGCGCAATGCCGGAGGAATCGCTGCCCTGCGGCCAGGGATCGATCCTGAATCTCCTCGACGGAGTCCGCGAGGATGGCCGCCCGCCCAAGATGGCTTCGCCCGACGGCCAGTTCCAATACCTGAGCCATCCCTATCCCCTCCAGGCTCAGTTCTGCTTCCTCATCGCGGAGAGAATGGGCGATTTCCAATGGGTCGAGCCATATTGGGAAAAGCTGCTCGCCGTGCGGAACTGGTATGAGCGCGAGACCGTGGCCCCCGATGGCAAATACATCTGGCTCGGTTTCCAGGGCAACGGCATCGACAACAATCCATCCGTTTACGGACGCCCGCCGAGATCCAGCGCCGGCATCGACCTCGCCTGCTGGCACTACCGCGATCTGCGTGCGATGGCCGCGTTGGCCAAGAAACTCAACAAGCCGGGTGCGGGGGAATTCAGCGAACGCGCGGATGCCTTGGGACGCGTCGTGAGCGACCGCTACTGGGACCAGATGGATGGTTTCTTTTACAACATCGACTGCCTTGCCGATCCCGGCGAGACCTCTCTCCAGGGGATCACTTGGGAAACCTTTGTGAAATTCCGCAACTGGGCCTCTTTCTTCCCACTCTGGGCGCGGCTTGCCACACCGGAGCAGGCACTTGCCCTGCGCAACCGGCTTATGGATGCCTCCGAGTTTCTCTCCGATGCCGGCGTGCGCTCCCACAGCGCCCGCGATCCGATCTACAACAACAATCCGAGCGGCAACCCCTCCAATTGGCAGGGCCCTGTATGGGGGCTGAGCACTTTCCTGAGCGCCTATTTCCTGAACGACAATGGATATCGCGAAGAAGCCGCCGAAGTCGCCTCACGGCTGATCAGAGTCTTTGCCGCCGACATCACCACCAACGGTTGCCTGCACGAGTTCTACCACGGCGACACTGGGCAGCCTCTCCTCAAACCGGGCTTCCTCAGTTGGAATGTCATGGCGCTGGGCCTGATGGACAACCTCAAGCGAAACATCGACCCGACCACTGGATCGCTGCTCGGTTAAGCTTAACTACGAGACCCCCGAGCCGGTTGCTTACGGATACTTTTACCGCCTGACACCCAGGTTCCCTCGGAGAGCACGAGCTTCGGAGAGGCCGGTATGCCATGATCGTTGCGCAGCATATGCGCAGTGATTAAATCCACCGCATTTGAAGCCAGTTGCGCGAAGTCCTGATTCACCCCTATGAAGTCCGAGTCCGGCTTTTCATCAATCCAATTCAGCGTCGCCAGTTTGATCCTTTTGCTTAATGGGGTGGAAATGGATTTTAGCCAGTCGCGCAGTTGCGGGCACTCGAGCGAAAGAATCACCTCCGGTTCGGTTTCCTTGATCCATGCTCCGAAATCCTGTTTCGACAGGTTTTTCTTCAGGAGAAGGAACGACTGTGCGTCGTTTAAAGCCAGGGGGTGTTGCACGAGAAAACTGGCCTCATAGCGGTGATCTAGGCGTTCCGCGAGGAGTTCATCCAACTGTAAACCAATGCGCTGGTAGCCGAGGGTGGCTACTTCCCGGACTGCAGTCGCCATGCCGTCGTAATGCGAATGCTGCACCTTATGAAACGGCGGGGCCAAATGTCCTTCGCAAAGCATCACAGTGCAGAGACGATCCCATGACAACTCGATCTCCAGATGGGCATGGTGGGCAAGTAGACCCACGATAACTCCCTCGATTCCTCGTGCGGCAATAATCTTGTCCACTCGCCGTTGCGTCATCCCTGAGTCTGTGAGCCAGAAATGTTCGATGGAAAACCCCAATTCCCGGGCACGCCTCTCTGCGCCAGTCGCCATCAGTTTCAGGTATGGGTTTGTGGCCACCTCATGACGCGTCGCATCCGGCCATAAAAACGCAATCGTCTCAGTGATCGGTTGCGATTTATACGACTTCAAATGCTGCATCAACCGAGTGACCTGCGGATCGGGAACATACCCGAGTTCTTTTGCCGCAGCTAAAACCGCCTCTCTTGTTTCGCTGGCCACCTTCCGCTGGTTTCTGAGAACGCGCGACACCGTCATTTTCGACACACTTGCCGCGAGAGCGATGTCATTGAGGGATGGTCGGGACATTTTGTTAGCGTAACATTAATTGCTTTTATCTCAAGGCCACAAGTCGAAATCCTCTGCTGCCCAACTTGTCAAAATCGTCACAATCCATCTTTTGACCCGGCGCGTGTGGTTACCAACGATCGCCACCATGTCCCGGCCTGAGAGTCCTCTGCATCACCCCCACGACAAGCTCGTCAAATCGACCTTTTCAGACCCCGACAACGCCCGCGCCTTTCTGGAAAGCCATCTCCCGCGCAAGCTCGCCCGCCGCATGGATTGGAACTCGTTGACTCTTGTGAGCGGCAGTTTCATCGACCCCGAGTTTGCCGCCACCTCGAGTGACCTTCTCTTCACCGTAAAAATAGACGGCCAACCCGCCTTTCTCTACATTCTCTTCGAGCACCAGAATCAGGAAGACCCCTTCATCGGCCTGCGCCTGCTCACCTACATGGTCCGCATTTGGAACGATTACCTACGCACCAATCCTGGTGCCACGAAACTCCCGCCCATCCTGCCGCTCGTCCTTGCGCAGGACAACAAACCGTGGAAAAGCTCCACCCGCTTCGCCGACTTCATCGACATTCCCGAAGGGGCAGGGGAGATGAAAAAACACATCCCCGACTTCGAATTCCAGCTTGTGGAGTTGTTTCGCATGCCTTTCGAAAAAATCCTCGGCACGCCGATGGGTATTCTCACCCTGCGCGCTTTGAAAGCGGAGAAACTCCAAGCTCTGCTGGACGACACGGTCTGGGACGAATCGTTGCTGATCCAGTTGCCATCGGCTTCTTTCGAGATGCTAATGCGCTACATCCTAGACCGAGACCTTGACAAGCCCGCCTTTCGCAGGAGACTAAAAACACTACGCAACCCGAAACTCAGTAAAAACGCCATGTCACTCGCCGAACAATTCCGCCAAGAAGGCATCCGCAAAGGTCGTCAACAAGGCCGTCAAGAAGGCCACCAAGAAGGGCGTCAGGAAGGCCACCAAGAAGGTCTGATCTTCTCCAAGCAACAAGACATCCTCGAAGCGTTAGAAATCCGCTTCCAGCGAGTGCCAGAGGGTCTGCGTGAGGAAATAGAGACAATCATCGACACCAAAAAACTTACGCACCTGCACCGCGCCGCTATCACCAGCGCCGACATCGAATCCTTCGCAGCCGAACTCTGAGTCGACCCGCGCGGCAGCGCGCAAATCCTTGGAGGGTCAACCTCCGGCTTGACCCAAGACTGGAAAGCTCCGCCA
>JAPLTI010000049.1 GCA_026398285.1 Verrucomicrobiota bacterium | reverse complement strand
CTTTGGACCACTCAAAAATTCCCAACCTGAAAAACATCGATCCGCAGTTTCTGAATCAAGCCTTTGATCCTGGCAACAAATTCAGCGTGCCCTTTATGGCTGGAACTGTCGGAATCGTCGTGAATACCGACCTCGTCAAAGACGACATCCGGGGCTACGCCGATGTGTTCAAGCCGGAGAACAAGGGGAAAATTGTCATTCTGGACGATGCGCGCGAGATCGTCACTTGGGCCCTTCTGGCCAATGGTCTCAACATCAATCAAATCACGGACAAGAGCCTCAATAAGATCAAACCCACGCTCGAGCAATGGCTCCCGCTGGTGAAAGTCTACGACTCGGACAGTCCGAAGACTGCCCTACTCAATGGCGATGTCGCCATTGGAGTGGTCTGGGGTGGCGAAGTTGCTATTTTGGCGAACAACAACAAGTAGTTCCGCTTGGTGTTTCCTAGCGATTGCACGCACCTTTTCATCGACAGCCTTTTCATCGACAGCTTGGCGATTCCCAAAACAGCAAAAAATGTGGAGAACGCCGAAGCATTTATGAATTTCATCCTTCGTCCCGAGATCAGCAAACAAATCTCGGATGAATTCCCGTATTTGAATCCGAACCTCGCCGCCCGTGAACTGATGAGCAAAAAGCAACTCGAGAATCCCGCCAGCTTTCCAGCAGAGGAGGAATTTAAAAAAATGTCCCTCTTCAAGGATATAGGCACGAAGGGATCCGATGTGGAAGAACTCATCACCACGCTCAAGGCGCAATAAGGCATGCTAGGATTCCTCGCCCCCACGAGCGGTCCTAAAGGCTCCACCCATCGTGTGCCGGGGCTCTGGGCTTGGATTGTCCTGTCGCCCTTGTTGATCTGGCTCCTGCTTTTTGTCGTGGCCCCGACTCTCGTGCTCACCGCCGTGAGCTTCGCTGAGAGGGACTCGCTGGGGCGCATCGTTTGGAATTTCAGCGTTCAAAATTACGCCCGCGCCTTTGATTGGGTGTGGGTCAAAATCCTGCTCGACTCGCTCTACTACGCCTTCCTGACCACGCTCATCTGCCTCGCACTTGGCTATCCGGCGGCCTATTTCATTGGTAAGGCTCCTGAACGCTGGCGGGGACTTTTGCTCCTGCTGGTCATGGTTCCATTTTTGACGAGTTTTCTCATCCGCACCTACGCTTGGATAAACATTCTCAGCAAGGAGGGTTTCTTGAATAGCCTGCTGATTTCAGCCGGTGTTTTTAACGAGCCCGTGGCGGTCCTCTACTCGCCTTTCGCGATTGTTCTGGGACTGGTCTATAATTTTTTGCCCTTCATGATTCTTCCCATCTATACGAGCGTGGAGAAACTCGACAACGGCTTGGTCGAAGCGGCGCACGACCTTGGAGCCGGGCCACTGCGGGCCTTCTCGCAAGTCATCCTTCCCCTCACCCGCCCGGGCATTGTCGCCGGGTCGATGCTGGTGTTTGTGCCATCGATCGCCATGTTTGCCATCACGACGCTGATGGGAGGCGGGAGCAACCCCACCATTGGGGAGGTCATTTTCAAACAATTCACCGCAGGGCGGAATCAGCCCTTCGGCGCAGCGCTTGGAACCATCCTGCTCTTCGTCTTCATCCTCGCCTTGTGGCTCGCACGGACTCAGCGGGAGCGTGAGGATTGATGCCGCTGCTGGCTACGGAGCGACTTTTTTTGCGATATACTGGACCACTTTATCCAAGCCTTCCTTGATCTCGGCGCAGATGGGAATGACCTTGAGTTTAGGGAAGCGGGTCTTGAAGGCCTTGAGATTCTCTTCGGCCTCAGGCAGGTCCATTTTATTAGCAATAATGCAAGACGGCTTGGCTGTGAGCGTGGGATCGTAAAGGCGCAGTTCCTTGCGGAGCGATTGATAGTCGTCAATCGGGTTCCGGCCTTCGCTGCCTGCCATATCGAGGACAAAGAAGAGGGATTTGCAGCGAACGATGTGGCGCAGGAACTCATGACCGAGGCCGCGATTTTCGTGGGCACCCTCGATCAAGCCGGGGATGTCCGCCATAGTGGAGCGACCGTATTCAGGAAGGTCGATGACACCGACCAAGGGATGCAGCGTGGTGAAAGGGTAGGCAGCCGTCTTGGGCTTCGCAGCGGAGAGTTCGCGGAGGAGTGTGGATTTCCCAGCATTCGGATATCCCACCAGGCCGATGTCGGCGATGGTCCGCAGCTCAAATAAAAACCAGCCCTCTTCGCCGGGATAGCCTTTGGTGACCTGACGCGGCACACGATTCGTCGAGGACTTGAAATGTGTGTTGCCCTTTCCTCCATCCCCACCTTTGCTCAAGATGAACTCCTGCCCCGGCTCTGAGAGATCCGCGATCGGCTCTATTTCCACCTCATCGCGCTGGGACTGGCCCGCACGGTAGATCACCGTGCCAATGGGAACCTTGATGTAGTTATGCTCGGCACTCCGGCCATGCTTGTCCTTTCCCTTACCGTGCCCTCCGCGCTTGGAGCGGATCAATGGCTCGAAAAACAAGGCCACCAAGCTGTCCACATCGTGGTCGGCCACGAGGATGATATCGCCCCCCTTGCCGCCATCACCACCATCTGGGCCGCCGCGCGGGACGAACTTTTCCCGGCGAAAGCTGCAGCAACCATTCCCACCATCACCCGCTTTGGCATGCACGCGGATTTCATCGACAAATTTCATGCCCGCAAAGTGGCCGACATGATTCGACAAGTCGAACTCGAATTGGACAACGAGGGAGTTTTGAGTATGGAAACCCGATCGATCGAGTGCTAAGGTTGACGCATGAGCACCAGCCCCTCGATTGAAACGCTGCGCGACTTGGACCGGCAATATCACCTGCATCCCTTCACGAACCACCTGGACATGCACCAGCCCGGCACACACTTGATCAAGTCGGGCGATGGATGCCACCTCATCGATGAGAACGACCGCCGTCTACTCGACGGACTCGCCGGCCTCTGGTGCGTGAATGTGGGCTACAGCTGCGCCCCTATTGTGAAGGCTGTCGAGGCGCAGATGACGAGGCTTCCCTACTATCCGTCGTTCTTCAACACCACCACCGAACCTCCGATTCGCGTTGCGGAATTTCTAGCAAAAAAATCCCCCGCCCGCGTGAACCGCACGGTCTTTTCAAACTCCGGCTCCGAAGCGAATGAAACCGCTCTTAAGCTCATCCGCTCCTACCACAAGCTGCACGGCCAGCCGCAAAAGAAGAAAATCCTTTCTCGCACTTTCTCTTACCACGGCGTGACGCTGGCCACCTCGAGTCTCACCGGCCTGCCGACAGTCTATGAACCTTTTGATCTGCCGCTGCCGGGCTTCATCCATGTTCCTGGGCCGCATCCCTATGGATATAACTCGCCGATGGATGCCGAAGCATTCGGCCGCTGGTGTCTCGAGGAAACCGCTCGCGTCATCCGCGAAGAAGGCCCTGAAACCATCGCCGCCATGTTCGTCGAGCCTATCCAAGGCGCGGGCGGCGTCATTCCGCCGCCGCCCGGCTACTTGGCCGAACTTCGCGAACTCCTCCGAAAAAATGACATCCTTTTCGTCGCCGACGAAGTCATCACCGCCTTCGGCCGTGTCGGTGACTGGTTCGCCAGCACGCTCTGGAATCTAGATCCCGACATCATCACACTGGCCAAAGGCATCACCAGCGGCTACCTGCCACTCGGGGCCACCATGGTCAGTGACGATATAGCCGAGACTGTTTTCAAAGGCGGCTACTTTGCCCACGGCTTCACCTACTCCGGCCACCCCACCAGCGCTGCCGCCGCCCTTGCCAATCTCGAAACGATTGAGAATCTCGGCCTGATCGAGCGCGTGCGCGATGATGTCGGCCCCTACTTTCAGAAAAAACTCCACGCCTTCGCAGACCATCCCGCCGTCGGCGAAATCCGTGGCCACATGCTCATCGGCGCCATCGAACTCCTCCCTAAGGGCGGCCGCGAAGCCATTACTCCCGCCACCTCGCTCGGCATCCCCGCTGCGGCCCATATCCGCAACGAAGGCTCCATCGTCCGAGGCATCCGCAACCTCATCGCTGTGGCCCCGCCACTCATCATCACCCACGCTGAAATCGATGAGCTTTTCGCCAGCATCGAACGCGGATTGGAGAAACTTTGGGAGTGAGAAGCTAGCTTTTGCCCGCCTCTTGAATCACCAACCAGTAGCGCGTGCCTTTGAGTTGACCGCTGCTCACGAGGGCTCCCTTTTCCACCAGGTCCTGCAAATCCCGCGTGGCCGTGGCGCGTGATGTTCCAGTGATGGCGAGGTAGTTTTCCGCGCTCAGACCACCTTTGAATCCATTCGGTCCCTCGCGCGCCATGCGCAAGACGGCTTTTTCCTGCCGCTCGTTCAAATGCCCCCGCAAACGGTCCAGCATCTTTGTTTTTTTGATGAGAAAATCCAACCAGCTTTGAGATTCCCCCTGCGCGCGGAGAATGGTTTCGGCGAAATAGACCAACCAGTCCGTGATCTCGTTGCGCTTGTTGCTGTGCTCCAGCATGTCGTAGTAGGTCTTACGAGTGCGATGAATCGTTGCCGAAAGGGCGATCAAGACCGGGTGCCCCAATCCCTCCGCGATTGATTTTTCAGCCAATGCCCGCCCAATGCGTCCATTCCCGTCTTCGAAGGGATGTATGCTGACAAAATAAAGATGACAGATTCCCGCGCGCGTCAGCACCGGCAAGCGGTTGTCGCCATTGGGAGCCGTTCGGGCATACCAGTCCAAAAATTGACGCATCTCAGCCTGAACCATTGAGGAGGGAGGCGCCTCAAAATGCACTTTGGGGTCGTAGATAGCGCCAGACACCACCTGCATGGGGTCACCGCCGACACGATAACCTCCTATCAAACTCAAGTCGCGCCGACCATTCATCAACAAGCCATGCCAATGCAAAAGACGCGGCTCGTCGACCGTTGCGTTAAATTGCTTGTGTAGTTCCACCATCAATTCGGAAATCCCCTTCTCCGCCGGAGGAATTCTTTGGGAATCGGTGGACAAGCCAAATTGGCGACGGATGGAGGATTGGACGCTTTCGCGATTCAGAATCTCACCCTCAATTTCCGAGGTTTTCATAGCCTCCTCGCTCATCATTTCCACAGCCAGCAAATCGCGTTTCTCATCCGCCAAATGCGTAAAGGTTCCTGAATAAAAACCCGCCTCCCGTAGGAATCTTTCCTCAAGAGTAGCCAATCTTCCGGCATCAAAACGAAAATTCGGCCAATCGCTTTGCTGCCAATTCCAGCGTTTTGAGTCGGACATGAGTTATATGAGTCAAATATATAGCTCATTTTCGAGATAATTTTGAGCTATATTTCGAATTTATGACACCCAGGGCAGTTGAGACTCAATGGAAA
>JAPLTI010000303.1 GCA_026398285.1 Verrucomicrobiota bacterium | reverse complement strand
CCGGGTTCGATCGGCACGGCTTCTGAATAGGCCATGGCGTGGCGGGTCAGGGACTCGATGGCGATTTCCTTGAAGCCGATGCCTTCAATCTGGGAGGCCATGCCTTTGAAGCATTCCTCGATGAGTTTGGAGGAAATGCCGATGGCTTCGAAGATTTGCGCGCCACGGTAGCTGTTGACCACCGAGATGCCCATTTTCGACATGATTTTGAGGATGCCGGCTTCGATGGCTTTGCGGTAGTTGATGACCGACTTGGCAAAATCGCCGTTGGCACCGTCGCGCTCGAGAAGTTCGCGAATAGTCTCGAAGGCGAGGTAGGGATTTACCGCCGCTGCGCCGAAGCCAATGAGGCAGGCGATCTGGTGCACATCGCGGGCTTCGCCGGTTTGGCAAACCAAGCTTGCGCGCATGCGTTTTCCGACGCGGATCAGGTGGTGGTGCACAGCTCCCACGGCGAGGAGCATCGGCGCGGAGACTTTCCCGTGGTCAACTCCGGAGTCCGAGAGAATGAGAATGCGTGTGCCGGCATCGATCGCCGCTTCGGCATCGGCGCAGATGCGTTTGATGGCAGGTTCGAGACCTTCTTCACCCTCGGAGGTGTTCCAGAGTGTCGAAACCGTGGTGGCCTTGTGTTCGCTGCCTACGGCTTGGACGGCCGCCAACTCCTCGTTCAGGAGAACGGGCGACTCAAGGCTCACGAGGCGGGCGTGCTCGGGCGTTTCGGCGAGCATGTTTTTGCGCCAGCCGAGCACTGTGCTGAGGCTCATCACGAGCTTCTCGCGGATCGGATCGATCGGCGGGTTGGTGACCTGTGCGAAGAGTTGCTTGAAGTATGTGTAGAGAAGGCGTGGCTTGGCGGACAGGACTGCGAGCGGTGTGTCATCCCCCATCGAGCCCACGGCTTCGGCGCCGTCTTTGAGCATGGGTTTGATGATCATGTCCACTTCCTCGGACGAATACCCGAAAGCAACCTGACGCTGGGTGAGCGTGAGGATGTCGAGTTCGCCGGTGGGGGCTGTGATTTGTTTTTCGCTCAGCTGGGGCAGGGTGCTGAGGTTGTTTTTGAGCCATTCGCCATAAGGTTGGCGGGCGGCGAGGCTGGCTTTGATGTCGGCATCGCGGAGGAGTTTTCCGGCGGCCGTGTCGATGGCGATCATCTCGCCCGGGGCGAGGCGGCCTTTTTCCACAATCTTGAGCTGGTCGAGTTGTGAGCCGCCGACCTCGGAGGCCATGACGAACATGCCGTCCTCGGTGATGTTGTAGCGGGCAGGTCGGAGTCCGTTGCGGTCGAGGCAGGCTCCAGCGATGACGCCGTCTGTGAAGGTGAGTGCGGCTGGTCCATCCCACGGCTCGGAGAAGCAACGGTGGTAGTTGTAGAAATCTTTGAGCTCCTGTGAGAGGTTCGGGTCCGTGCGGTAGGACGGAGGCACGAGCATCGTCACGGCGTGGAGGATGCTGCGGCCGCTCATCGTCAGAACCTCCAGCGCATTGTCGAGGCTGGCGGAGTCGGAGCCGCCGGGTTGGATGATCGGCTTGAGGAGGTCGATGTCCGCACCCCAGAAATCGGCTTTCAGTTCGGCCTCGCGGGCATGCATCCAATTGCGGTTGCCACGGATCGTGTTGATCTCGCCATTGTGGGCGAGCATGCGGAACGGATGGGCCAGAGGCCAAGTCGGGAAGGTGTTTGTGCTGTAGCGCTGGTGGAAGAGTGCGATGGCGGTCTCGTAGTCGGGATTCGCGAGGTCGGGGTAGAATTTTTCGAGGGATGCCGAAACGAGGAGGCCCTTGTAAACAATCGTGCGGTGCGAGAACGAAGGGATGTAGAAATCCTTGATCTTGTCGGCGGCGGCGCGGTCCTCGATTTCGTTGCGGGCGAGGAAAAGACGGCGCTCGTAGTCGTCATCGGACATCCCGGCAGGGCGGCCTACCAGAACCTGCTCGATGAGCGGCATGGTGGACTGGGCTTTCTCGCCGAGCACATGGTCGTTGATGGGGACCACGCGCCATCCGAAGACGAAGAGTTCGCGTTTTTTCAGCACCTCTTCGGTGATCGCACGGGCGCGGGCGGTCTCGTATTCGTTGTGCGCGGGCAGGAACATGACGCCCACACCGAGGTCGCTGGGATTGTAAAGAGTGTGGCCAAGCTTCTCCACTTCGGGAGTGAAGATTTTGTAGGGAATCTGTGTGGTGATTCCCGCGCCATCGCCGGTCTTCGCATCCGCATCCAGCGCACCACGGTGCATGAGGCTACAGATGGAGAGCAGGGCGGTCTCGAGAATGGCATTCGAGCGTTCGCCACTGATCCTAGCCACGAGTCCGACGCCGCAGGCGTCATGCTCGAGGTCGGGATTGTAGAGTCCGTTCGAATCGCGGGATGGCAGAGCTTGGTTCATGGTCAAAAAATAACGAGCCAGCAAGAATCGCTCCACAATTCAGAATGTGGAGAATTTTTTTGAAAAAAATTGACGGTCTATCCGAGCGGTTCGCCGGATTTTCGGTTTGGGGGAGTCTGGCGGATTTGGTGGTCAACCCTCTCTCAACGGGCGTGGCGGCGGATCGCCTCCTCATTAAGAACGCCGATGTAGGGGAGGTTGCGGTATTGCTCGTTGTAGTCGAGTCCGTAGCCGACCACGAATTCGTCGGGGATCTCAAAGCCGACATAATCAGCCACTGTGGCTGCCTCGCGCTGTAGTTTTTTGCGCAGCAGCACGCAGGAACGGATGCTGGCCGCGCCGGATTCCGCCGCGAGACGGTCTTTGATGGCACGCAGGGTCAGGCCGCTGTCAAGGATGTCATCGAGGATCAAAACATGCCGCCCGGTGACATCGGCGATGGAGTTTTGCCGGAATTCGATGCGGCCCTTGGATTTCGTGCCGTGGTAGCTGGAGACGCTCCACGAGTCGATTTGGAGCGGCAGTGGAATGCGCCGCAGCAGGTCGGCCATGAAAATAAAGCTGCCATTCAGGATCGAGACCACGGTCAGCTCCTTACCCTCGTAGTCCTTGGCGATGGTATGGGCCATCTCGTCGAGGCGGCTGAGGATGGTTGTCTCGTGATACAGAATCCGGTCGATGTCGCCTTGCATGCGGGGGATTCGTAGCCAGCGCGCTGCCGCAGGCAAGCTATTCGAGCGCGCCGAGCGAGCGCAGGTTGCCGTTCTCGAGGGCAAAAATCTCGCGGCTCACGGGGTGGTTGGAGGAGAGGTAGGCATCGATGATCCTCTCGGCCAAGCGGAGGTGCATATTGTCTTGCTTGGAAAAAACCAGCACCTGATTGCGTGTCGGCATGGCCACGAGCAGGTCGGGGCCGAGTGTTTTCTCAAAAGCGGCCGCAAACTCGGGCGCGAGCACGCAGGAGGCGGTGAGGGGATCCTCCGACTCGATGGCGGCGTATTGGATCACCTGCTTTTGATTTCGCACAAAGGTGGGCTTCATCCGCTTGAAAACCTCCGAAGCGGTCTGCAGGGCCTGCTCCCGGATCATGGGATAGGTCATGTGGACGGATTTTTTCTCCTCGCGGGTGAGCGGTTGGATTTCTCCATCAACAATGCGGGCGATGGCCAACACGGTTCGCTGCGAGTCCTGAATTGGGCGACGCATTTTGTGATCCATGAACGACGGCTCCACGAGGAGGGCCCATTGGTCGGCGAGGAGGGTTGCGGTGGAGGCCGCCGCAAAAAGAAAAACCAAGATCGCCCTTTTGAGTGTGGTGCGGGCTCTGGTAGTAATGGCAGGCATCATGATTGCGTTTTTAGAAGGAACACTCGCCGAGTCTCTCCCCACACAGATCGTCGTCAATGTCCATGGTGTCGGGTATCAAGTGATGATTCCCATATCAAGTTTCGAGAGGTTGCCGTCGCCCGGCGCGGCGGTGAAGATCCTCACGCATCTCGCCGTCCGTGAGGATGCGCATGTGCTCTATGGATTTTGCACCGCCGGCGAGCGTGATCTTTTCCGCCTGCTTCTTCACCATGTCACCGGCGTCGGGCCCAAGATCGCGCTCGCGGTGCTCAGCGGTCTCTCGGTGGAAATGTTCAAATCCGCCGTGGTGGCGGGGGATACCGGAACGATCTCGAAGATCAGCGGGGTGGGCAAAAAAACCGCCGAGCGAATTGTGCTCGAGCTGAAGGACAAGGTCGGCGTTGCTGCCGAGTGGGAGGCCTCCAGCGCAAAGAACGCCCCGAGCCAGGAGGATGTCCGTTTGCATGATGCCGTGCTGGCTTTGATTTCCCTCGGTTACAAACAGGTCGAGGCCCATAAGGCGATTCGGGCTGTGATGAAAACGGGTAATGAAATGCCGACCTCCGAGGAGTTGATCCGTCAGGCGCTGAAAATCCTCTCATGAGCCCGCTTGAATCGGCCCGTGCTGTCCGCGCCGCCATGCCCGAGGGCGGTCTTTTTCATGAAAAGGAATGGCGCATCGCACCAGCCCCATTCGCGCTGCCGGATGGGCTCGCGCCGGAACTCGAGAAGCTGGGCTATCGCCTCATGCTTTTTCTGCGAGCCTGCGACCAGCTTTACCGCCAGAGCGTGAAAGGCCGTCAGCCTTCTTGGGTGGCCGATCTCCTCGATGCGGGCAAGCCACCGGAACTCGTGGCCTTCCAACGCGAATGCGGCATTGCTGGCGACATTCC
>JAPLTI010000310.1 GCA_026398285.1 Verrucomicrobiota bacterium | reverse complement strand
ACCTCCGCCCGACTCCGTTCCAGCCTTCTCGCCTACGGCTCGAAGGCTTCCACTGCATCGGGCGGAGGTGACGGATGTCTTTTACACTCCCACCGTGCCCCGACCCAATTATCCCGCGATTATTGTGGAATCAAATACACTTGGTTCCTCGTGATTATCTCGGCGCGGGACAACTTTGGCTTCGATCATTCTTGGGAAATCTCACAGCTCGCAGAGACGCCGCTGCTCGGCTGAAGCTTGGGGCATATGAGACGATGTCCCTCCCATAAGAACGATGGGCGCTATCTCCTGGAATGCTCATTGTCTGAAAAATTGCCTCCCGGCGTTCAGCGCAGGAGTCCGTATATGAGGACGCAGAGGAGGGCGCTGATGCCGTCTTTCCAGCCGATTTTTTTGCCTTCGGCGTAGGTGCGGCCGTGGTAGCTGATGGCGACTTCGTAGATGCGGGCGCCGGTGCGGGCGATCTTGGCGACGATCTCAGGCTCGAAGCCGAAGCGGTTTTCCTCGATGGTGACGGACTGAATCAACTCGCGTTTGAAAACCTTGTAGCAGGCTTCCATGTAGGTGAGGTTGAGATTGGTCGTCATGTTCGACAGGAGAGTGAGGAATTGGTTGCCGAGGGAGTGCCAGAAATACAGCACGCGGTGCTCGTGCGAGCCAATGAAGCGGGAGCCGAAGACGGCGTCCGCCTTCCCGCTTAGAATGGGCTTGAGCAGCGCGTCGTAGTCCGTCGGGTCATATTTCAGGTCGGCGTCTTGGATTAGCACGATTTCCGCAGAGGCTTTGCCAATATCGGTTCGCAGGAGGGCAACCTTCCGAAAAAATGCTCAGTCCTCATGTTTTTTGCGAGCAACACCGACTCACTCATTCAGTCCTATCGTTCAAAGTAAAAACTGGGAAGTCAATCTGTAGGAATCTTTATCGGCGAGATGGCTCTCGAATTCTAAAAAAAAGTCTTACACTGCCCAGCGGGATGTGGGGCCATAGTCTTGCAAAAGTCCTGAGGCGTAAAAATATTAAATTCATGCTATTATAGTCATTTTAGATTGCGTATTTTCATGGCTAGGCGACCCAATTTCCAGCGATTCAAAGGTATTCTTGGAAAAACTGGCCGACTATTGCAGCAGGTCTCTCGCTTGAATAGGCGATCGAGTGATTTGTCGGTGTGTCGGGAATATTTTGCATCTCTGGCTGCGTTTAACTTGGCTTTTAGGAATATCAGGCATACTGCTCTGAGTTATCGTTCGGTGTCATCAAATGGATTCAGAGAAAAAATTGCCCAAGTCGAGTGTGCTGCCTGCGAGGAAGTCGAAGGTTTTTCAGAAAGAGCCTGAAACGCCCTCCGAGTCGCCAATCTGGGTTCCGCCTTCTTTCGCGTCCCGGGATCAACGAGGTTCTTCCGAGCATGGACGCGTTTTCAAATCGAAAAAGCCATCCTTCACACCCAAGACCACGCATCCCGTCGAAGCGCCCTCTGAAGACGCGACACCTGTGGAATCACGCCCTCCTTTTGCGGATTTCCAGTCCGCCCCCGCTGCCCAGGATCGATCGCCTTCAAAAGCATCGCTTGTATGGGTGGCATCGATACTTGCAGGCGTGCTGATTTGTTTATTCCTCGTTGGGTGGTTGGCTTACCATCAAGGTTTTTCGGCGTCTCAAAAACGCATCAACGAACTGCGCATGGAGCTGCCTCCAGCGATCCCTCCCGAATTCCAAGCCTCCATTGATTCCGCCTTGCAGGCTTACAGCAAAGGAAATGCCGCCGATTCTGTGGAAATTTTGTCCGGGGTTTATCGAAAGAATCAAACGATTCCATCCACTTGCTACCTCATGGCCCTCACAGCGATACAGAGTGGAAACCTCCAGATCGCCAGCGAAAAAGTGGACGAATCTATTTTCAAAGGCGAGAGACTCTCCGACTCCTTGGCCCTCAAAGCCGCCATAGAAATGGAAAAATCAAACAAAGGTGGAATGGGAGATCCCAAGGTTCGCGCGGAAAGTCTTCTTCGATCCGCCATGGCGGCCGATGTTTCAAATCCCCGGCCCTACATCGAGCTCGCATCCCTGCTTCGTTTTCAAGGCAGGAACGACGAAGCCCGCCAATTGTTTGAAGCCGCCAGCATGCGTCTCAATCCTGTTGAAGGCCAAGCCTTGGTCGACACCTCGCTTTCCCTTCTAAACCTCCAGCAAACCCCTGACAACAAGCTGCCAGAAAATTTGGACCCCGACAAAGACCCGCGCTCACTGGTATCCGCCGCCTATGTAGCCATGCGCAAAAACGACATCCCAGCTCTCAAGGCCTTGCTCGCTAAGGCAAGAGAACGGCTGTCACCTGCGCTTTATGATTATCTCATGAACGATCCAGCCGTCCGGGCTTTTTCCACAAACCCGCAAATGTCGGGACTCTTCTGAGCGGAGTTTCATAAAAAACAGGCACACCCGACTCAAGCATGGGTTCAAGAAGTGGGTGAAATGCTCGCCTCCATAGCGTCTTGAAAAAATCAAGCCTTATGGGAATTGTTACGAAATTGTAACATGGTAGGTCTTTTAGCAATCGCTTTCACACTTGATATGTTCCTGTTCGTCTCAATGAAAGAAAAGCCTCTGCAAATCCCTCATCCAAGTTCTGAGCGCAAGGTTTCGCCTATCATCGGTCGTGGGGCACGAGCAGCCGGATCGACCCGAAAAAGAAGGCGGTTGGTCGAGGAGGATTACGATGTGACTTTTGACGACGATTTGGAGGATCATGTAGAGGAGGATTTTCTCGAGGAGCCCCGCCGCAAGCGAACCACGGCTCGGAATGGTTCCAACGCCAAAAGCTCGGGCAGCCGACCATCCAAGAGAAAAAAAGCGGTGGACTCCGAGGCCACGCAACCCGACAAGTCCTCCAGCGCTGACTCGGTTCAACCTCCTCCCAAGGTTTTTCCAAGCCGACAATCCACAATGCGGGACTTGGATTCCACGGTTCCTTCGGACTTCGAAGAATCAACATCCAACTCGGAAAGCGCCGAAGAACTCACCAAAGAAAGCCCTTTCCTAGCATCCCACGCGATCGTCCTCGCCCATTTTCAAAAAATTCTCGCCAAGCATCCCCGCATCCTTGCCGCAGCCGCCATTTTCATATTGCTTTTAACCGGCTTTCTTTTCGGAAGGCTTCAGTCGGGTTCATCGCCCGAAGAAGAGGAGCTCACTCTCGCGAAGCCAACCCCTCAATTCGTCAAGGAACTCAACGAAGCCCTCGCCCTCATCGAGTCCGGCGAATCCTCTGAAGCCCTTCAAAAAATCCAGGCCCTCAGCGTCAAGCATCCCGATGTCTCCTCGCTCGATTACCTCGCCGCCCTCGCCGCAATTCAAGCGGGAGACCTTAAGACGGCGCAGGAAAGAGCCTCGCTCTCGATCACAAAAAATCAAAAAGTCTCGGACTCCTTGGTCCTTCTTTCGATGACCGAGACCAGTGCTGGAGCGAGTGGAAAATCCTCCCTGCGCGATCCAAAAATCGTGCGCGAAGCCCTGCTCCGCGATGCTGTGAACGCGGATATCGCCAACCCATTTCCCATGATCGAACTCGCCTCATTCCTGCGTGGTCAGAAGCGTGACGAGGAAGCCCTCGACTTGCTGCGCGCTGCCAATGTCCGCCTGCATCCGATCGATACCCATGTCGTCGTGCAAACTTCGATACAGCTCATGAAACTCCAACAAATGCCCGACGACGAGCTCCCCTCCGCCTCCAGCGAAGGCTCCATCACCGAAATCTTTTCCTCTGTATACATTTCGCTTCGTAAAAAAGACTACAACCAAGCCGCTATCGCTCTTGAAAAAGGCCGCCAGCAAGCCACGCCAGACCTCTTTGCCTACCTCATCAACGACCCTGTCTTCAAACCATTCCTCTCTGAACCTGTCATGACGAGAGCGCTCTGACGGGCGATTTTTAACCCTGTCTTTTGTATCCTGCAAAGACGCCGCTGCGCGGCTGAAAAATGGGTCATACGAGGACGATTACCCCTCCCAGGGGGACGACGCGCGCTGCCGCGCGGGGTGCGAGAGAGGGGAGCATGATCGTCCCGACCGTGAATGACGCTGGCGTGGCAACCTCAATGGGGCTCGGTGGATTTATGGATGGCAGAATCATCGTCTGGGTCAGAAGGATAGCGATGTGTGCTGTGGTCCGCGTCAGTTCCGCCAGCGCGCGAGTTCATTTTGCGAGTCCCGTTTCAACATGCTCTCCTGTGGCCTCTGGAACATTATGATAGAACATGATCACTGACCCCTAGTTGGGAGGGGCGAGGGAGTCTGGTGGTGAGGTTTTTTGGTCCTGAAAGGCTACAAAAATGACACGAAGACTTGGCTGGCGGCTAAGGCGTTTTGGTATTCGTGTTTTTTTCCTTTGCCTCTTTTTCGGCTTTTTCTGCTTCCAGAGCCTCTTGTTTTGCGGCTTGGATCGCTTTTTTTGTTGGGTCTTCTGGCGTGGCCTCAGCGGTTGCCTCTCGTGCCTCTTGGATGGCGCGTTTCGTGGGGTCCGGCGTATTCGTGGGGAGTGCCTGAAAATCAAGAGGAGTGGGGCTTGGAGTTGGAGTTGGGGTGGGGGAGGCCTTGACGAATTGTTCTGCAAGCAGAAGCCGCACTTTATGAAACAACTTTTCGAGTTCTTGCTTTTGCGCGGAACTGAGTCCGCTTTGGGCCGCGGCGAGCGTCTGGATTCTATAATTCACAGCCATGTCATAGCTTTCGTTGACATATGGTATTATGCGAAATCGCGAGAAAAGCCGGTCAAAGACGCCGCCCTCTTCAAGGCGCCTACCCTCATTGTTATACGGAGATCGTGTCGGGGAGTTCTCCAGCCAGATTCCTTGCTCATCCACAGTGCTGTAGAAAAGCATGGCCTTTAATCCTCGTTCATTGGCCAGCATGACCTCCATATTTGGAATAAAGCCATTTTCTGCGGAAGCTTGTTGCATGTTGCTCTTTTCTACTGTCCACCCGGAATTGCGGTAGCAGACCATGACATCGTGATAACCAAAAAATGGGTAATCCAGTGATATAATAGCTTGAATTCCATTTTTTTGGAGCCTCCATATGTGTGAGTGGACTCCATCCTCGTAGGCCGCTGTTTTTGCCACGGGCTTGGGCTCGGATACAAGTTTCCAACCATCGACTTCCACTGGAAGCGGGTCGAATCGGAGACCGGCGTCCGCTGCTTCGACATCGTCGCCCTCGAGCCCAATCCGGCCTCCGGGCGCGACGAGATCGTGCACCCGCACGTCAATGGCCGCGACCTCTGTGCCGGGGACGCTGAGGGGCCGGTGCATCGGGCTCTGGACGATGGCCGCATCGTCGAGGCGTTCCTGATGATCCGCTCGGTGCTGACGACCTACAACCGCCGCTCGCCGTACGTGTCGCTGGAAGCGTGGGAGGGCTCCCCCTG
>JAPLTI010000030.1 GCA_026398285.1 Verrucomicrobiota bacterium | reverse complement strand
GTTCGGAATATTGAAAAGCAGCTCTGGTTTTGATTGTGGCTCTTGAGTTTTATTCTGTTTAGAAGATCGAACTCTCATGTGGCTCATTAAGGCATCCCTGCGCAATCCCTACATGGTTCTGGCCTTGGTGCTGGGAATTCTGATTCTGGGAGTGCTTGCAGCGGTAAAAATCCCAGTGGATATCCTGCCGGCGTTCAAGGCACCGGCCGTGCAGGTTCTGACCTACTATCCCGGCATGTCGGCTTCGGCCATCGAGAAGACGATCACCAATCGCATGGAGCGCTGGGTGAGCCAGGCTCCCGGCGCACGCTCGGTCGAGTCCCGCTCTGTGCCGGGCGTGAGCGTGGTGAAGGTCTATTTTCGCGACGATATCGATCCGAATGAGGCACTCACAATGGTTAACTCGCTCGCTCTGGGATCTCTGCCCAACCTGCCGCCGAACACTCTCCCGCCCGTGGCCTTGCCATTCGATGCCACAGGAACGCTGCCTGTGGGGATTTTGACTGTCGCCAACCCCTTCCTCGACGATGCGCGGCAAAAAGACATCGCCCGTATCGAAGTGCGAAACATGCTGGGAGCGGTGAATGGCTGCATCGCTCCCGTGGTGGTGGGCGGACGCGACCGCACGGTCATGATCTACCTCGACCCCCAGCGCATGGAGGCCAGAAATCTCGTGCCGATGGATGTCGTAGGCGCGCTCAAAAAGGGGAACCTCATGGTTTCGCCCGGGACAGCCTACTTTGGGCCGAACCAGATGCTTTTGGACAACAATGCGATGGTGAGCCGCGTGGAGGAACTCAACTCCCTGCCTATTACTTTTGGCTTGGCTCAAACGATCTTTCTCCGCGACATCGGCAACGCTGAAGATGCCGCCACGATCCAAACCTCCCGCGTTCGTATCGATGACGCGAATGAGGTATTTGTTCCGATCTACCGTCAGCGCGGGGCCAGCAGCCTGAGAGTCGTGGAGGATATCAAAAAACTGATTCCCTCCATGGAACAAAGCCTGCCGAAGGGCACGGTGCTCCGCTTGGTGATGGATCAGACCGTCGCTGTGCGAAAGGCTCTTGGCGCGCTCACGCTTGAGGGAGCGATCGGCGTGGCTCTGGTTTGTCTTATGATTCTCCTCTTTCTTGGCGACTGGCGTATGACAGTCATAGCGACCCTCTCGATCCCGCTCTCGCTTTGTGGGGCGGTCATCGGGCTCTTTGCAACAGGGAACACGCTGAATTTGATGACACTCAGCGGTCTTGCTCTGGCCATAGGGCCTTTGGTCGATGATGCGATTGTGGAGTTGGAGAACAATCACCGGAATCACCAACTCGGGAAATCGCGCCTCCGGGCGGCAATCGACGGATGCGGCGAGGTCCTCATTCCCGTGCTTGTCGCTACCTGCACAACCGTGCTCGTGCTCGCGCCATTGGCTTTCATGACAGGCATCAGCGGCTTTCTCTTCCGCCCTCTCACCTTAGCTTTGGGCTTTGCCATGCTGACCTCATTCCTCCTCTCGCGGACTTTTGTGCCAATGATGTGTGCGAAATTTCTGCCCGAGGGACACCGCACCAAGGCAGGCCGAGTTTCCGTTTTTTCAAGATTTTCTGCCTGGTTCCAGTCGCGCATCGACCACCTTGGCGCGCACTACCTGCGGGCGCTGGATTGGTGTTTGGGAAACAAGGCAAAACTTATCGTCGCCATGGCACTCCTCTTCGCTGGATCGCTCCTGCTTCTGCCTCAAATCGGACGCGAGTTTTTTCCCCAGGTCGATGCCGGTCAGATCACACTCCGCCTGCGCGCTCCCTCAAACCTCCGCTTGGATGCTGCCGAGGAACGGGTCAAAACGGTGGAACAATTTTTGCGAAAAAACATCCCAGCCTCTGAGCGCGAGATGATCGTCTCGGAGATCGGGCTGAACCCCGATTGGTCGGCGGCCTACACCACCAATTCCGGTCAGCAGGACGCCATCATCCGGGTGCAGTTGACTCCTTCGCGCACCAAGAGTGCCCAGGAGTATGCCATTCTTCTCCGCAAGGCGTTTCAGGAGGAACCCTCTTTCGCGGATTTGAGGGTTGAGTTCGACACAGGCGGCATGGTTTCCACCGCACTCAATCAAGGCAGTTCATCGCCGATTGATATCGAGATTCAAGGCGGCACAACCCAGCAACTCCTCGCCGTTGCGCGCGAGGTTCGCGCTCTCGTGGCTCCGATCCCAGGAACGGCTGATGTGCGTATCCAACAGCGCGACGATGCGCCGTATCTCGTGCTGGATGTTGACCGCGTCAAGGCCGCCCAACAGGGACTGGCGATGGAGGATGTGGTGCTTCAGGTCGTGGTGGCCCTCAATTCCAGCGTTTCGGTGGACCGGAACTTCTGGATCGATTCGCAGTCGGGAAACCAATATTTCGTGGGAGTTCAATTCCCCGAGGATGTGGATCGCCGATTGGAGGATGTTTTGACAATGCCAGTGGCGGCAAAGGGCCGTCAGACATCGATCAACCTAGGCACACTCGTCACACCCCGGCGAACCAATGGCGAGGTCGAAATCAACCATGTCGGTCTCAAACGAGTCGCCAATGTATTTGTGAACACCGAGGGCCGCGACCTCGCCTCCATCGCTCGGGAAATTCAAAAGGCCATCGCTGCAGTCCAACTGCCCGAAGGGCTCCAAATCAATCTCAAGGGCGAGTATGGGCGCATGAATGACTCATTCCGCCAACTGGGCTTCGGCATCTTGCTGGCCGTGGTGCTGGTCTATCTGCTCCAAGTCACGCTCTTCCGCTCCTGGATTGCTCCAGGAGTCATCATGTTCAGCGTTCCGCTGGGCTTCATTGGAGTGCTCTGGATGCTCTTCCTGACGCGCACAACGCTCAATGTGCAGTCTCTCATCGGGGCAATATTTCTCATCGGCATCGCGGTAAATAACGGCGTGCTCCTTGTCGACTTCGCGAACCGCCGCCGCAGGGAATCCGGGCTTGGAGCAGGGGATGCCATGAGAGAGGCCGCCGCCACGCGCTTTCGCCCCATCCTTATGACATTCCTGGCCACCCTGCTCGCGATGACGCCTATGGCCATGGGTCTGAGTCGGGGCGCGGAAGCTGCCACGCCGTTGGCGCGTGCCATTGTCGGAGGACTCATAAGTTCCACATTCCTCACACTCTTTCTTGTGCCAGTCCTCTACGCTCTCCTCGTTCGCCACACGCCTGCAGAGCCTCCGGATTTGGACAAGGCCTGAGATTTAAAAAAAACGCCCACAATTTATGAAATCAGCAACCATAGCAAATAGCCGCCTACTCCCCGCATTGATGACACTCGGGCTTTTCTCCATGGGAAATGTCCTCGGCAATGTGACTGCCACCGACAATTCCACCTCCAAAGTGGCAATCCGTGTTTTGACAGCAAAACCTCAAGCCGCTTCGAACCAAACCGTGAGTGTGGAGCAGCCTGCCGAGGTCTCCGCCTACTATCAAGTGGGCCTTTTGCCTAGGGTGGCTGGAACCATCAAATCCGTCGAGAAAGCCATCGGCGACAAGGTCACGGCTGGCGAGGTGTTGGTCCAGTTGGACACCGGCGATGCGTCAGGAATTCTCGCAACGATCAATGCACCCTTTGATGGCGTCGTTTCAGAGCGGTCTGCCGATCCAGGTCTTTTTGTGCCGAGTGCTGCTATCGTTCCAGGCGTGGATTCGCTGCTCACAGTGGATCGAACAGACATCGTGACGATCGCCATGGCTGTTCCCGAGTCCTATGTGGCTTATTTGTCCAAAAACAGCACCATCGCTGATGTGAGCATGGATGCCCTGCCCGGGAAAATTTTTCGAAGCCGCCTGACGCGCATCGCCCCAAGTCTCAAGTCGGGAGACCGCACTCTGAGTGTTGAGTTGGACCTCTTCAACGGAACTGCAGACGAGTATGCAAAATTTCAGGCTCAGGCCGAGTCGAATGGTCGAAGCGATCTCAAAAGCCGCACGCTGCCGTATTTTCCAGAGGCACTGCCCGCCGGTCAGGCCGCAGGTCTCCTGCCCGGCATGTATGGCAAAATGAAACTCACCATGAGCCAACCGCAGTCCGCTCTTCTTGTGCCCAGCAGTGCCATCGTTCGAGACGGGGGCATGACATACCTTTTCAAAAATGACAATGGAACCGCTCGTAGAAAACCCATCGTCATCCAAATGGAAAGCGGCACAACCGCCGCAGTGCGCTGGTCGGTGAATGGAACAACCCAGGATTTGTCTCCAGACGAGGAAATCGTGACCAGTAACCAAGGCGAGTTGCAGGATGGCACAGTAATCCAAGCGACACTCGCGAACTGATTCTGGACTCCAGTTTCGAGTCGAGCGCCGCTGACACCGTCTGAAGTTGCGCGTCTTTTTTCTCGCAAAGTCTCGGCAAGAACTGAATCAGCGCTGGATTTGTTTTCGGAAGGCCGCAGGGGAGGTTTTGCGTGAGCGGATGAAAGCGTGTGTGAAGTGGTAGCGGTCGCAGAAGCCACATGCTGAAGCGATTTCTTCGATGCTTTTTGCACTGTGGTGGAGGAGGAGACATGCGACTTCGATACGGCGCTCACGGGCGAAGAGGGCAGGTGTGAGACCAGTGCGTTCGCGGAAGAGTCGAATGAAGGCGTTCGTGTTCATCCCCGCCTCCCTCGCCAGATTGGAAATGGAAGGGACACCGGGGCTGTGCGCTTCAATTTTATGAATCGCTGCATGCACCCGTGTGTCCATATTCCCGTAATGCGACCATTTTTCAGGTGCCAGGCGCGCAAGTTGGCCCGTGGCGAGTGAGGCCACGAGGCATGCAGAGGAAGCGGGATTTTTTTCCTGTAATGCGCAATTCAGGGTTTTGAGATCGGAGGGAGTTGCCTCCAGAATCTCCGCCTCTGCGCCTGACCACACGAGGGATGTGAGAAAATGAACATAAAAGTGGTTTGTCTCCCGCTTCAGGCAGGTGGTGAAGGATGTCTCCGGCGGGATGAGAACGAAATGTGCGGGCTGCAGGGGGATTGTCTTACTGTCGATAGTGATCGAGGCGCCCGAGTTGTCGTTCCAGTAAAGCCTCCAATAGGGCGCCCGCAGATCGCCTTTGGCCCATTTTGTGAGATTTACGAAGTCCGATGTGAGGATGCGGAGGCTCATTTCTAACGAGCTTCCCCGGATGTCCATCGAATTGCGGTTTGTGTAAAACATACACAAATTAAAATCTTTCACGCATTGCCTGCGCAAGAGGGTTTTGGGATTTTCGCGGGGCATGAGTTCTTCATTCCATCCACTCCGCTTCCGCCAAATCCACCTCGATTTCCATACCTCGCCGCATATTCCCTCCATCGGTGGTAAATTTGATAAAAAGAAATGGCAGGACACGCTGCAGGCCGCTGCGGTGGATTCGATCACTCTTTTCTCAAAGTGTCACCATGGTTGGAGCTACCATCCAACCACAGTTGGGAAAATCCATCCGCATCTGAGCTTCGATCTTCTTCGCAAGCAATACGACGCCACAAAGGAAGCCGGTATTAACGCGCCGGTCTATCTCTCTGCCGGCGTGGACAACCTCGCCTCGTATGAGCACCCCGAATGGCGCGAGGTGAACAAGGACGGTGCCTACACGGGTTGGGCGCAACGCACGCTGCAGGCTGGCTTTCATATGATGGATTTTCACAGCCCCTATCTCGACTATCTCTGCGAGCAGATCCGCGAGGCTGTGCGTCTCTTTCCTGATTGTGATGGCATCTTTCTGGACATCATCAGCCAATATCAGTCCTGCACCCGTTGGAGTCTGGAATTCATGAAAGCCAATGGCCTCGACCCGCTGAAAGAGGAGGATCGCAAGGAGTCCTCGCGTCTCGCCCTTGAGAAATATTATCGCCTGACCACAGAGGCGGCGAAGTCGCTTCGCTCAGACATGCCGGTCTTCCACAATGGAGGCCACATTCCTCGCGGTCGGCATGACATTTTGCCCTATTTCAGCCACCTCGAGTTGGAGTCGCTGCCAACTGGTGGTTGGGGCTATGACCATTTCCCGACCTCGGCGAAATACACATGCAACTTGCCATTCGAGTTTTTGGGAATGACAGGGAAGTTTCATACCACCTGGGGAGAGTTCGGCGGCTACAAACATCCGAATGCTCTCCGCTACGAATGCGCTGCCATGCTTGCTTATGGCGCAAAATGCAGCGTCGGTGACCAGTTGCATCCCTCGGGAGAACTTGATCCCTCAACTTACGAAGTCATCGGAGCTGCCTACCGCGAGGTTCGCGACAAGGAACCCTGGTGCCGCGATGCGAAGCAGGTCTTCGACATCGCCGTTCTTTCCAGTGAGTCGGAAAACCACAACGAGCGCAACAATTGGCCCGACGACGGCGCTGGACGGGTTCTTCTCGAGAGTCATTTCCTCTTCGGTCTCATTGACCGCACGATGGATTTCTCGCCTTACAAGGCCATCATTCTGCCCGACGACATTCGCATCGACGACGAGCTGAAAGCCAAGTTGGACGCCTATCTGGCAAAAGGCGGCAAGCTGGTCCTCTCGGGTGAGAGCGGTCTTTGGAAAGGTCGTGAGGCTTTTGCGTTTGACCTCGGAGCCGAGTATCAAGGCCTCAGCCCAAGCTATCCGCCGCAGGACGAACCAAACCGTGGCCACGATTATGTTCTGCCTACTCCAGAGCTGCGCGCCCCATTCGTCAACATGCCTCAGATCATGTATAGTCGATCGCACCGGATCCGCGTTACGAATGGTCAATCGCTTGGTCAAATCTTTGACCCATACTTCAACCGCACCTGGGAACATTTCTGCAGTCACCAGCACACGCCGAACCAACTCGAGCCATCAGGTTTTGACTGCGGTGTGCGCCACGGAAACATCCTGTATTTTGCGCATCCGGTCTTCCTGCACTACCGCGCCTACGGAGCGGTCGCTTACCGTGAGTTCATTGTCCGCGCATTGCGTGAATTTCTCAAGGATGGGATCTCGCTCCAAACAAACTTGCCTTCAACAGCTCGCATATCCCTCACTTCGCAGAAGGATCGTTTCATCCTGCATCTGCTCTATGCTCCAACAATCAGCCGTGGTGGCGTCATTCAGCTCTCGGGCGGTAACGCCTCCGGCGGCCGCAGCGTCGAAGTCATCGAGGAACTTCCGCCTCTCCACAACGCCGAAGTCACGCTGCGCTTGCCAATGGTTAAAACAGCCACCCTCGCGCCAGGCGGAGTTGCCGTCGAGTTGGAGCGCAACGGCGATATGGTCACAGTCCGCATCCCGGAGTTTTCCTGTCACCAAATGGTGGAACTCCAAGGTTGAAGCCTTGATATCTGAGCAATAATTCGGCGGCCTACCGATCCGGTTGGCCCCGAATTTCAGACTCCCTACTCGCCGAGTCGGTAGATCGGCGAGGGGATGGAGAGGTTGTCGGGGCGGGAGTAGACCATTTGGGCCGCTGTGATGTGGCGTGTGCCGAAGGCGGCTTCGCAGTAGCGCAGGTAGTAGCGCCATTTGCGGATGAAAGTTTCGTCGAAGCCAAGGGCGCGGACTTCAGGGAGCTTCGACTCGAAGGTTTCGGCCCAGCGTTGAAGGGTGAGGGCGTAGTGGGGGGCCATGTCCTCGTATTCGAAGAGATTCATGTCACCACAGGATGTCATGGCGCGGGTGATGCGTGCGTTGCACATGAGGAGGGAGCCGGGGAAGATGTGCTTTTGGATGAAATCCACGCCGTCGCGGAGGATGGGATATTGGTTGTCGGGGCAGAGAATTGCTTGATGGCCGAGGAGTCCCTGCGGATGCAGGAGTTCATCGATTTTGGAGAAGTAGCCGTCCACATAGCGATCCCCGACGGCTTCGAGCATTTCGATGGAGGCGATCTTATCAAAACGGCCACGGAGGTCGCGGTAGTCGCAGAGCAGGAGCTGGATTTTCTCGCCGAGACCCGCTTCTTGAATGCGGCGCGAGGCTTCGTCGTATTGCTGGCGGGAGATGGTGACGGTTGTGATTTTGCAACCGTAGTTTTTTGCGGCGTGCATGCTGAAGCCTCCCCAACCGCTTCCAATTTCCAAGACGCTGTCGGAGGGGACGAGGCGCAGGCGTTTGCAGAGCTTGTCGTATTTCCGGCTCTGGGCGGTTTCGAGAGGCTCGTCGGCGGCTTCGAAATACGCGCTGGAATAGGTCATGGAGGCATCGAGCCAGAGTTGGAAGAATTCGTTGCTGAGATCGTAGTGCTCGCTGATGTTTTTCCGGCTCATGGTGCGGCTGTTAGGTCGGCGCATGTGGAAGGCGCGGTTGGCGGCATTGAGCAGATTGAAAAAGCCGGTTCCACGGGATTGGCGCGTTTGCAGGGCCTGTGTGTTGTCGGCGTTCAGGATGAACCATGCGATGACCTTGGTGAGGTCGTCGGTCGTCCATTCGCCAGCCATGTAGGCTTCGGAGAAACCAATCGGGCCGTTGAGGACACACCTCTTGAAGAAATTCTCATCACTCACCTCGATGCGCGCCTGAATGCCCGTGCCGAGTCCGCCGTAGACGCCACGAGCGCCATCCGGAAGGATGACTTCGAGGCGGCCGAGTTTGAGTTTGGCGAAGCTATTGAGAACGAGTCGGCGGAAAAACATGTCAGCCTATGACGATGGCGTTCTCGTGTGCCTTAGGCAAGTTTCGGCGCACCGAAGAGCCCGCGTTTTTTTATGACATCCCTCGCAGCCTCGGGGACCATGGATTCCCATGTCGAGTCTCCGGCGGCGATCATTTCCAGAACCTTCGGAGAGTGGATTTGAAGATAGTCGGAGCGGTAATCTTCGATGGGGCGGATTAGGTGGTTGACCCGGAGATGTTCGTAAAGGTTCTCCATGCCGGGAGGAGTGCGGAAATTTCCACAGGTCACGAGTTCGCCATTCGGCGAGATGAAAGGATAAACATAGAGCCGGACATTTCGTTTGAAGAGGCGTCCGAGGGCTTCCAGGATTCCGCCTTCAAGGTCGTTGTAGTGTTCGGAATTGAAAATCTCATTCAGGCCGGGGATGCCCATGGGGAGGCCGATGGGGCCTTCCGTGTAACGGGTGAGGAAGTTCACCAGCTTATAGTATTCACCGTAGTCGGAGATGAGCACGGTGCGGCCGAGGGCTGCAAGGAGGTCCACGCGGTCGAGGAAATCCTGGAGATCGAGCGGGCCGTGGGAGAGGAGATTTTTCATGGTGATCTCCATGAGAATGGCGGGTTCTGCGCCTGCGACGCCGCTTTCCTGTTCGAAGAGTCGCTTGGCACCGTCAAGCATGTCATTCGTTACATAGGTGACAGGCCGAAAGCTGCCACGCTCGACGAGGATGGGTTTTTTGTAAAAAGCGTCGGATGCTTGCACGACCTCGCCATCCGGGCGGAACAATGTCGCACGGGTGAGTTTTTGCACAACGAGTTCGAGGCTCATGATGCGGTTGTCCACACCTGCGAACGCAGGGCCGGAGAAGCGGATCATATCGACTTCGATGCGACCGGGCTTGAGGTCATCAAGGAGCGAGCCGATGAGCGCGCGGGGATTTTGGTGGTTGAACGCCGCGCCGTAGATGAGATTCACACCGGCAATGCCGAGGGCTTCCTGTTGGAGTAGATTCTCAGCATCCAGCATGCGGACATGGAGAATGATGTCGCTGAATTTCGCACGGGGGGCGTGTTGGAAACGGAGGCCCATCCAGCCATGGGATTCGTCGTGGCGGCGGAAGCTGCGGGCTGCGACGGTGTCTGCAAAAACAAAGAATCTTCGATTGTCGCCGGCTGTAGCCCCCAACCGCTCGATCAGGAGCTTTTGCTCATGGCCAAGCATGGTCTCCAAACGCTCGCGGCTTACATACCGGCGCGAAGGACCATAGATGGCATCGCTGAAGGTCATGTCGTAGGCCGACATGGTTTTCGCCACCGTTCCAGCCGCTCCACCAGCTGAGAAGAAGTGTCGGGCGACTTCCTGCCCGGCTCCGATTTCAGCGAAAGTGCCATAAAATCCGTTGTCCAAATTCACCCTCAGCGCCTTGCCTTGGGTCCCTCGTTCGGCGTCTGTATGTGACATGTCCTTACCCTACACCGCGCGGCAGCCCAAAGAACAAAGACTTTTTTGTAAAATAATCACGCGCCTCAGCCGCGGCATTCTTTCCAAGTTCCTCGTGGAGCGTCGTGCAAACAAAGGCGCAAAATTTCATACTTCCTGTGCAAAGCGAAAATTTGGTTTAGGGTTCTTTGTGAAAATTCGAATAGCCGCAATTCTTTTAGCCACTCTACCTCTTGTGAAAGCCGAAGACACCAAGCCCACTCTCACGCCACTTCAAGAACATGTCACCATGCAGTGCGGAACCGAACCTCCGTTCCGCAACGAGTATTGGGACAACAAGCGCGAGGGGATCTATGTTTGCATTATTTCCGGCGAGCCGTTGTTCAGTTCGCTGGACAAGTTCGATTCAGGAACAGGGTGGCCGAGCTTCATTCGTCCCCTCAAAGCTGAGACGATTGAGGAGAAGGTCGATGTCACCCATGGCATGGAGCGCGTCGAGGTGCGCTCAGTGGAGGGTAACTCGCATTTGGGCCATGTTTTCCCTGATGGGCCTGCTCCGACAGGAATGCGTTGCATTTGGGCCATGTTTTCCCCGACGGTCCTGCTCCGACAAGGATGCGTTACTGCATCAACTCAGCAGCTCTGCGTTTTATACCCAAAGAGGAACTCGAAAAGCAGGGGTATGCAAAATTTCTGCCTCTTTTTCAAAAGCCCTGATCTCTGAGGAATCTTGCCACGGATGGGGAACGATCCCCTTTGGCGCTATCAGACATGTCTTCTTTTCGCATCGGCATCGACCTCGGAACGACAAATTCCGCCCTTGCGTCCGTGCCGTGCGCTTCGACATCCGGTCATAGCGAGGTTCTGGCGATTTCCCAGCCTGAGACTGCGCACTCCGCCATCTCTCAACCGAGTCTGCCCTCGTTTCTTTATCTTCCGCCGGACCAGAGCAAGCAGTGGGTCGCGGGACGCTTCGCCCGGGCCCGTGCAGCTGAGGTCCCTGGGCGCGTCGTCCATTCCGCAAAATCCTGGCTTGTGCATCATGCGGCGGACCGCCGTGCCAAATTTCTTCCGCTGGGCTCCAGCGACCTTTCTCCGTCGGACCTGATCAGCCCGGTTGATGCTCTGTCGAATCTTCTTAAGACTCTTGCCTCGGCTTGGAACGAGGCACACCCGGATGCTCCGACGCTTGGCTGGAAAATGATGACGCAGCGCTCGAAGCCCTCGCAGTGGGAAATCAAAAATCCCATGTGCTGGTGGTGGATGTCGGCGGAGGAACGATGGATCTGAGCCTCTTTGCCGTCGAGCCCAGGCCTGACTCGCCCCTTCCGAGACTTCAGCGCATCGCGGTGAGCGACCATGTTTTGCTCGGTGGCGACAATCTCGATCTCTCTCTCTCCCATTTTCTCGAACAAAAACTGACGCCCGGAACGCAGTTGCCGCCATCGACCTTTGCCCAGCTCCTCGCCCGTTGCCGCGAAATCAAAGAGGATGCCCTCGGCGCGGAGTTTGAAGAAGGCAAGGTTTGGCCTGTTGCCGTCTCGAAGCCCGGCACTTCGCTTCTCTCGGGAACACTTCGTTGCGAAGTCTCATCCAGCGAAATCTCCACACTTTTGCTGGAAGGTTTCTTCCCCCTGGTAACCGCAGGGGAGCATCCGCTGCGCGCCGCTCCGGGCTTGCGGGAAATGGGTCTTCCTTATGCCAAAGATCCTGCCGTGACACGCCACCTCAGCGACTTCCTGCGAGGTAGGGAGGCGGTGGATTTCATCCTCTTCAATGGCGGCCTCACTAAGGCTCCTGCAATTCGTAGCCGCATTCTTGAGAATCTCTCCCGCTGGCAACCGGGGCATATTCCGAAGGTTCTTGAAAATACGGACCCCGATCTGGCTGTGGCTCGTGGAGCTGCAAGGTTTCTTCATCTGCGCGCCACTGGCGATGCCTCCCGCATCGAGGCGGGTGCGTCACATTCGTATTACATGCGTGTCGGTCAAAACTCCGCACTCTGTTTGTTGCCGCAGGGCGCGCTGGCCGAAAAGAATTTCACTGCTGGGCATCCCGATCTTCGCGCGCTGATTGGCAAGCCTGCCTCTTTCGAGCTTCTACGCAACGCCCGGCGTCCGGACGACCTGCCTGGAAATGTCATGAGCACGGATGCGGAGGGTTTTTCCGAGTTGCCAGCGGTGGAGACTATTTTGGCTCCGCCGCTGGGTGCGCGTGCTCCGAGTGATCCCAGCGTGCGCGTTGAAATTCGCACCTGCCTTCGTTCCACCGGACTTCTGCGGGTCGAGCTTCTCAGCGCAGAGCCTGGGCTTCGGTGGGTTGCGCCTTGGCCCCTCGAGTTCTCTGAAGGCTCTTGGCAATCAGAAGTCGGCATGGACTGGCGGTATCGTGCGTCGGCTTTTCGATATCTGGCTTGAGGCCGCCCCTCAGCGGTTCCACTCGGCAGATCACGAGGAAACCTGGCTGCATCTTGCGGGTTGGTTTCTGCGTCCCGGTTGTGGCATGAACGGGGATTCCGAGCGGGCGGCTGCTTTGGCTGAGATTCTTGCCGCACCGCCGCGTTACGCCAGTGGAGCTGTAAAAATCCAGCGTTGGATCTGTGCGCGTCGCATCGCCGCCGGTCTCAATGCAGCTCAATCAGAAGCCATCTGGAATGCCGCCGCAGCGGAATGGCGTGAAGGCTGCGCGCCCTCCGCCGAGATTGCCCTGCTGGCTGGCGCGCTCGAATCGATCGGCTCTGAAACCCGAATCAGCATTCATCGGCGACTCACAGAAGCGATCGATGCCCAACCCAAAAATCCTGCGTTTTGGAAAGCCCTTGGGCGTCTCCTTTCGAGGGTTCTCTTTCACGCGGGAACAGAACAAATCCTACCTCCGGAGTTCGTTGAGGAGGCATGGGGTGTCTTGGAGGAAATCGACCCGGGAGAGTCTTTGCGCCCTGAAGCCGCCGCTGCTTGGCTCCGCGCCGCTCGTCTCACTGGTCTGCGCCCGGTGGATGTTTCAAAATCCACCCGCAACCAGATCGATTCGCTCCTGCGGCGTTGGGATATCAATGAAGTGCGCCGCCGTGTGCTTCATGAAGTCGTGCCGCTCGCCACTTCCGATCAGACCGGCCTTCTCGGCGAAGCCCCTCCTCCCGGTTTGACGCTTCAAAGCGAAGCCGATTTCCACTAAAAAGAACCTCTCGATATGAAGACCAAAGGACTTTTCAAACTCAAAGGCGTTGTGCAGCACTACGACTGGGGCGGCTTCGATTTCATCCCAGCTCTGCTTGGGCAGGCACATCCCTCGTCTTCGCCATGTGCAGAACTCTGGCTTGGCGCACATGACGGAGGAGCTTCAGTCGTTGAATCGCCTGATGGTCCAGTTCCATTGCCGGAGTTCATCGCTGCCGCACCCGATCAAATCCTCGGCGCAGGCGTTGCCGACCGTTTTGAAAATTTGCTCCCGTATTTATTCAAGGTTCTGGACGCACGAAAAATGCTCTCCATCCAAGCCCACCCGACGATTGCCCAAGCACGGGCAGGTTTCGCGGCGGAGGAGTCCGCAGGCGTTTCCCTGAAGGCTTCCACGAGGAATTACAAGGACCGGAATCACAAGCCCGAGGTGCATGTGGCGCTCACGGATTTCTGGATGCTGCATGGATTTCGTCCGTTGGAAGAAATTGCCGAGAGCCTGCAGGGCGTTACGGAACTGCAACCCATTATGCCTGACTTTTCCGAGAGATTGTCGCTTGCAGGAAATGATGCCGCCACACGATCCGCCCTGCTGCGGGAGCTCTATGCACGGGCTATGACGATCCCGCAGGCCGAAGTGGATAGTCTTTTGAATCCGCTGATCTCAAGGCTGGAAAAGGATTCTCCGACAAATAAAGACCTGCCCGACTTCTGGGCTGTGCGCGCCGCGCGGGAGTTTCCTCTCCCAGACGGACACAGTGACCGAGGTATTTTTTCGATCTACTTGCTTAATCTTGTGCGGTTGCAACCGGGCGAGGCGACTTATCAATCGGCAGGAACACTCCATGCCTACCTCGAAGGCGTGAATGTCGAGTTGATGGCCAATTCCGACAATGTGTTGCGTGGCGGTCTCACACCCAAAAATGTGGATGTTGCCGAGTTGATGCGCGTCTTGAGATTCGACGAAGGCAAGGTCGACATCATTCACGGAATCGATGCTGGAAACGGCGATACCGTCTTTGCGACGCCCGCAGCCGAATTTGAACTCAGTCGCATTCAGTGTTCGAAGGACAGGGGATATCACTCTGGCACACGCACCGGGCCGGATATCCTGATTGTGATGGAAGGCCAAGTCACCGCGACAGCTGACGGTGACAAACTTCAGATCAATAAGGGCGAGTCCTTCTTTGCTTCGCAGGACTGCAGTTACGAGATCACCAGCCAGAGCGAAATAGCTATCGTCTTTAAAGCCTCCGTTCCCTCGGCAAGATAGGGCTGGAAATTTACCCTGCAGGTGGGAGTCAGGCTGACTCTGCGGTGGGGGAGAGCATTTCGAGGAGGAGCGACATGCGCGTCTTGAGTTCGATCGTCTCGAAAAGCGTGCGGCGGTGGGATGCATCCGAAATGAGTGTCGAGGCAATGAGGTCGGTAAAGGCCGAGTCGGAAATCGAAGAACGCAGGTAATCCGCAAAGCCTTCAGGCGTTTCGAATCCCTCAGCGAGGAGATTCTCGCAGTTGCTCGAAATTTGACTCCGAATGGCCCTGACATCGCCGGTTTCTTGGTCATCGCGAAGAATGCTGATGTCCGCACGGGGCCGTGGAGAGCTTTTAAATCGCGAAAACTCGACGCGAGAGAGGCCCTGCAGGACGAGATTGGAGGTTCCATCGGCATTCATCACGCAGGCGCGAATGACTCCGAGCCCGCCGATTGGCGCAATGGTTGTGTCATCATAGGTATGCGCTATGGCGAACATCCGATTTCCTGTGAGCGCCGCCTGGGTCATGTCCCTGTAGCGTTCCTCAAAGATATACAGCGGCAGGAGAGTTCCTGGAAAAAGGGAAACCCACGGGAGGATCATAACATCCGTCTGGTCTGGCAAATCGTCTATGTCGTCACTATCCACTGCAAATGCTACGCGCAGTGGTTCCTTCGGGATGCAAAAAACTAAAAAACTCTCGGAGTTCCCTCTTCCAGAAGGCACACGCTGTCGAGGATGCGGCGTTCGGCTGCATGGCGGATGAGCCGTTCTGGCGGCTCGTGGAGCGGTTCGTAGCTGAGACGGAAGGTTCCGAAATGCATCGGGACAAGAGTTTTTGCTTTGAGCTGGATGAATGCGTCGATGGCCTGCTCAGGGTTCATGTGAACATCGCGCTTTGTCGGGGCGTCGTAGGCTCCGATGGGCAGGAGAGCAATTTCCACCGGTAGGCGCTCGCCGATTTCGCTGAAGCCATCGAAATAGGCGCTGTCGCCACAGTGAAAAACCGACCGCCCGGCATACTCGATGTGAAAGCCGCCGAACCCGCGGTGCGTGTCGTGGAGCACGCGGGCGCCCCAATGGCGGGCCGGGGTGAGTGTGACCTTCAGAGCTCCGAGTTCAAAGGACTGCCAGTGCTGCAACTCCTGCACATGATTGAAGCCAAGACCATGGACGAGGCCGCCGACATTCTCAGGAACGAGGATGGCTTGGTCGCTGGCCACGGCACGCAGCGTCTTGCGGTCCAGATGGTCAAAATGGGCATGCGTGACCAGCACAAGGTCAATGGCTGGCAGGTCGTGGATTTCCAGGCCGGGTTGCTTGATGCGCTTGATAACTTTCAACCATTTGGCCCAGTTGGGATCGATGAGCACGCTGTGCTCTGGGGTTTGAATGAGGAAAGAGGCATGGCCGATCCAAGTGATGCAGATTTGCCCATGCTGAAGCTCGGGAAAGACAGGCTTCACGCGACGGCCTTCACGCTTGGCAAACAGGGAGGGAATCACGACCTCCGCGAGGAAATTCCTCTTGTGCCATCCGCTGCCGAGTTTCATGTCCACATGGTTCTCGGGCTTGCGTCTTGCGGAGATTTTTCTCTCGATGAACTTTCGCACCATGCCTAATACCATCCTCCATGATCCCTGAACAAAAGCAAAGCCTGCGTGCGGAGGCACGGCGGTTTCTGCTTGGCCTCGATTCGGATCGCCGGCGGGCTGCGGGGCAAAAAATTCTCAGCCATTTGAATCGCTGGGATGCCTGGCTCGCGGCGCAGACGGTTTGTGCCTTCAGCGCCCTTCCATCGGAGCCGGATGTCCTCACGCCTTGGCCGCAGGGAAAAAGAATCATCCTGCCTCGCGTGGCAGGTTCCAGCGTCAGCCTGCACGCTGTGGAAAGCCCTGCCGAACTTGTCGAGGGCCGCTTTGGAATTCTGGAACCCACGCCGAATGCCCCGATTGCCGAGGCGAAGGCGGATATCATCCTCGTGCCAGGCTTGGCGTTCGACCGCAGCGGCATTCGATTGGGACGGGGTGGGGGATATTATGACCGGCTGTTGTCGGAATTTGATGGGCTGCGTGTGGGCGTTTGTTTTGAGGAGGTGCTGTTCGAACGCATACCTGCGGAGCTTCACGATGAGCGCATGGATTTTTTGATGACGCCTTCTGAGATTATTTCCTGCGGGACGCGAAATATGCAGCGAGATTCGGTCGAGTGAGGATTTCCGCGGGCTCCATTGCCAGGCCTGCAGCCTCGATCAAATGATCCAAAAGAACGAGCGATGCGATGGCATCCGACGCGGCGTCGTGCCAGCGGAATCCTGGGAATATGATTTTTTCGAGAAGACCGAGTGACAACACCGCATCGCCGAGGGCGTGTGATGGCAGTGAGGGATAGACGGCGCGGGTGAGGTTTAGAGTATCCACCCACGGGCCGAATCCATGAAAAGGGAAGACGCGAAGAAAGCGTTTCTCGGTGGCAGCGCCGTGCGCCACGACCCAGCGTCCCTCGAGGCTGGAGCGGACTTGGGGCCAGAGATCAATGAGACGCGGTGCGTGAGTGAGTTGATCATCCGATATGCCATGAACCTGCTGCGCTGCCCAAGTAACCGGACGGGAGGGGCGGAGATGGGAATTCAGCGCGACAATGGGTGATTCGCTCTGCCATTGGACAATGGCCACCTGAACTGGCTCATCCGTGAGGCCGGGAGCCGTTCCTGCGCTCTCAAAGTCGATTGCAGCGAAAGGGGCTTCCGAGGCTTTCATGACAAGGGCGAAGCGGGTCGGCCCTGCCGAGTTCAGGCGTTGCGCAGAAGTGCGGCTGTGGTTTGCCAATCCATGCAGGCGTCCGTGATCGAAACGCCGTATTGCAAAGTCGCCGGATCAGCGCCGAGAGGTTGGGCACCGAAATGAAGATGGCTCTCGAGCATGGCTCCGATGATCCCACTGCTGCCTGCGGCGCGTTGGTCCAGCAGACTCTGCCACACATCGGGCTGGCGTTTTGGATCCTTGCCGGAGTTTGCATGACTGCAATCGACCATGAGTGCGGCGTTCAGACCTGCCTTGCGAAGCGCATCGTGGGCGGCTTGGACATCATTCGCGCTGAAATTCGGGCCATTTCTGCCGCCACGGAGGACGACATGGCTGTCGGGATTGCCAGCGGTCTTGATGATGCTCGTCGCGCCATCTTGATCGATGCCGAGAAAACTATGCGCTGTGCGCGAGGAGCCCATGGCATCGATGGCAGTTTGCACACTGCCGTCTGTGGCATTTTTAAAACCCACGGGCATAGAGAGCCCGCTGGCCATCTCGCGGTGGGTCTGGGACTCAGTCGTCCGCGCACCGATCGCCGCCCAGCTGATGAGGTCGGCAATGTATTGCGGCACGATGGGGTCGAGAAACTCGGTCGCCGTGGGGAGTCCTAAATCCAAGATGTCGAGTAGGAGCTTACGAGCGAGTATCAGGCCGGAGCTGATGTCGAAGGACTCGTCCAAGTGAGGGTCGTTGATGAGGCCCTTCCAGCCGACGGTGGTGCGTGGCTTCTCAAAATAAACACGCATGACGATGAGGAACCGGTCGGAAACCTCTTGGTTCAGATCAGCCAAGCGCTTGGCGTATTCCAACGCTGATATAGGATCATGGATCGAGCAGGGGCCGACAATGACAAGCATGCGCTCATCCTCGCCGCTCAAAATCGCACGGGATGCAGCACGGGCGCTCGATACCAATTGTAGCTGGCTGGTGCTCGCAGGAAATTGGGATTTGATTTGTGTGGGTGAGATGAGGCGCGTCACCCCAGCCACGCGCAGGTTGTCCACCGGGACGGTGCCCGCAGTTTGTCGGATTTCCGAATCTGTCATTTTCTAAAAGGGCAAAAACATCCCTCAAAGCGGGAGTTCATGCAAATCCCAATTCTTTCAGAGCGTTGCGCCCGACCTTTGGAACAGCGGGCGCCCAGCTCAAAGAACGGGAAATTATTTTTCAACGGCTGCTTTGACGATTTCCGAGAAGGCGAGGGCTTCGAGGCTTGCGCCTCCTACGAGAGCGCCATCGATGTCGGGTTGACTCAGAAGTGTCGCAGCGTTCGCGGGCTTGACGCTGCCGCCATATTGGATTCGCACCTTCGAGGCGGTGGCGGCATCTGTGAGTTCCGCAAGCACGGCGCGCACATGGGCGTGGGCATCCTGGGCCTGCTCGGGAGTGGCATTCCGGCCGGTTCCTATGGCCCAGACGGGTTCGTAGGCGATC
>JAPLTI010000318.1 GCA_026398285.1 Verrucomicrobiota bacterium | reverse complement strand
ATTAACAGCAAGCTCCCAATTTGCAAGGAGATCTTCTTTATGGATTTCAATCCATGCTTCAACCAATTTCATTTTATTGTTGGGAATACTGCCTTCCATGATTTCACCATCGGGCAATCCTAAAACAACCTCACTCCCAGCGTATTTTACAAATATTTCCGCGTGCCTGCATCTTACCGATAAACATCTTTTCGATGCCCCACACGGATCACTTCAATCACCAATTCGTTACCTTGAACCTCATAGATCACACGATATTTTCCCACACGGATTCGATGAACATCCACAGTCCCCATCAACTTACTGGAACCGATCGGAAAAGGATTCTCTTCAAGGGCTTCAACAGCTTGCAGAATCTCAAGCACATCCCCTTCCGGAATCTTGCGCAAATCCTTCTTGGTCGATTTACGCCAAGTGATCGTGTAGAATGCCATCTTTCCGAAGCTCGGCCAGAAATTCCTCGTGATTTACTCTGGGCTCATCCCGTCGCTCAGCCACAGCCGCCAAATCCTCCATGTCCTCCATGAATTTGATGTAATCCTGCCAAGGCACGATCACCGCTGTTTTTTCTCCTTCTTCATTCGTGAGATATTGAAGTGCACTACTCATATTTTTTCTAAATCACCAATCCAAAACGCTCCACAAGTTTCGCGGCGATCAAATTCCATTCCTCATTCGTCAGAGACCCAAGCCGTCGCATGAGCTTTGGCAGGCTTATTGATTGCACCTGCTGAATATGAAATGCGCCTTCCTTCAAAAATGGCTTTGGAATCGCAACTTCCCACTCGTTCCCGCGCAGAGCAGTTGTATGAGGAATCACAGTGACAAGAGCCAACTCGTCATTTGCAGGATAGTCCGTTAATAGCAAACAAGGCCGCACTTTTCCGCCAATCCCCATGTCCACCTGCCAAATCTCAGCGCGAGAAGGCCGTGCGTTCATTGGCCTTGTTTGGCTTCCATAAGATCAATCATTGCGAAGCCCTCGGAAGCCGCCTGATCACAAATCGCCAAGTCTTCTTCCTCTGGTTCTAGGCTCAAAACCTGCAAAAAGATTTCCCGCCTTTCGGTAAGGGACAGTTTCGGAATTTCCTCTAGAATTTCAGAAAAGCTCATCGATTTAGTTTCTAACAATTATGCGAACGGTCAAGCACATTTACTATCCCCGTAACATTGGCTCCCCAATCCACGGGTCCGCTATCAGCTTTCAGATTTTGGGTCCGGAGCCGCCACCCGTTACCAGCCACTATTTCTTCAGCTGCCCTCGACTCTCGACCCTAGTCTCTCGACTTGCTTCTCCGCCCTCTCCTTAAATGTCAATAATTAATGCCTGACCCCCATAATTATTAATGCCTTCTCTGAAAAATCGCTGTCAATAGGAAAAGTTTCTTTTTGTTTGTTCACAGTTATTTATAAAACATACATGTTCCCTGTTTTGGAAAACTTTTTCTAAAAACCGGGATCATTTGGGCATAGCAAAACGGTGTCCGCAATGTGTCATTTTTTTGCGGACTGCGGAAAAACACTCCGGCATCAGTTTGGCGATCCTGCGATCATACTTCTCTTCGAGGCGGGCATCTTGCGGAGCCCCCGTTCACTGTGACAATTTGATCCCCAGCCCTCCATTCTGACCCAAGGTGCGTCGTTCAGATCTATCGACCTGTCGACCTACCA
>JAPLTI010000250.1 GCA_026398285.1 Verrucomicrobiota bacterium | reverse complement strand
GGAGGGTCGACCTTTGCCTTGCTCGCGCCCTGCTCGCTACGCCCTTCGGGCCATCTGCGATGTGCTTCCTCCGACCCGCCCGGGTCTTCGGTTGGCTTGACCCAAGACTGAAAAGCCTTCGCCATCGGGACGCCCCGTTCCCATCACGACGCACCCTCGCACCCATCTTCCGAGAACGCCGCGTTGCGGCTGAAATTTGGGCCATGCGAGACGATGGCCCTCCCAAATCACGCAGCCACGCGTTGCGTCTCGTATTCGAAAGGCTATCGGCTTGGGAGATCAGAGCGCGTTGTCTTTGGAGTAAAGCGCGGTATCGAGCTGCGCGGCAACTTCGGCTGCGCCCATGAGATTCGTGGCCGCGTTCTGATATCTTGCGGCGCGTCCGATGAGGTTCGTTGTGACCGAGGGATCGGCGTTCTCAGACATCATTTGGAGACGCGCGTCGAGAAGCCATGCGTCGAACTCCACGATGGCTCCGCGCAGCGGAGCGGCATCCACGAAACAGGGACGGCCCGTTGAAAAGGAGGCGCTGATTTTTTCGAGGACTTCGGCAAACAACTCGCGGATTTTTTTCGTGAGCGCGAGACCGTCCTTTGCCTCGCCGGGATCGGATTCCCAGATGCGGTTCGCGGTGAAGCGATCCAGATGATCGAGGAGGTTGCGGAGGTTTTGGATTTCAGCTTCGCTGTAGACGGGGCGAACGAGATTCGCGAGGCGCAACTTGATTTCGCTGGGCAACTGACTCAGGCGCGCGACACCTTCCAGCGACGGCGTTCCTGAAACGAGAGCCTCGCGCTGGATGCGTAGCATTTCCTGAAACCGGTCGCGCATTTCCCGCTGCGGCAAAAGCGGCCAGAGCGTGCGTTGAAAGACGGCGGCAATGACGGTGCCGACCGAGATGCCGAAGAAAACATCCGCGATGGCTTGGAATGAGACGGGTTCCTGGGCGTTCAGGCTCATTGCGCCAACAAGACCCATCATGGAGATATTCATCACCGTGGAGACGCCAGCAGTCCGATAGGCCACCTGTCCATAGACGAACATCCAAGTGAAAATCAGAATATTCAACACCGCATAGCTCGACAGGAGCGGCGATGCCAGTATCAGTCCGAGGCACAGAAACAGAATACACGGAATGGCCGCCACCACCACATGCCATGCGCGTTGGTCTCCGCGACCCTCAGGGCTGATTGGAAGAAGAAAACAAAATAGCCAAGAGCAAAGCACCATCATGCTTCCGCCCGGCGGTTGCACCCAGTTCATGAGCACCATTGCGGCAATCAATGAGATGGTGGAGCGGATGCCGTTCGTGATCCAGAAGGCGGGAGGCATACCGGGAACAAGCCCGCGGAGATCGAGCGCCTGGCGCTTTTTTGTTTTCACCGGCAGCCCTTCCAAAAGATCGAGGCCGCGTGCAAGTTCCTGGTGGATTTCCTCGAGCGATAAACATTCGAGACTGATTCCCAGAATGTCATCCAACTCGACATCCCGCGAACGAGGGTCTCGGCGCAGATCGATGATGGCATGTTTGAGGGCCTCCATCGCGGTGTTGATGGCCAGCGATCCCTGCCGCAGCGCACTGGAGTCTTGCTTGGGAGCTCCCAGCAGGGCGAGTTGGGCTTCAATCGCCTCGTGGACTCCAGCGAGTTGTTGGCCCGCATTTTCGAAGTAGAAGGAATTTTTCAAACCAAGTCCAGTGAGTGGCCTGATCGCGCCGTGAATCCGGCTGATGACGGAGAGAAGCTCGACATAGGCTTCGATTCTGGCCCGGAAGTAGCGGCTCTCGCGTCCACCGAAGCGGAGGAGTTGCCGGAGTTGACTCAAATGCGCCTCGATGGCTACGCCATTCGCGGAGTTGCCGGAGCGGGTGGTGGAGAAAAGGTCACGCAGGTCGAGAAATGCGCCACGCAGGCCGGTCAAAAATTCATCGGCCGCGTATCTCGGCCAGAGCAGGCTTTGCACGAGCAGCACCGCAAGGACGCCGATGCAGACCTCCTGAATCCTCCAGATCATGAACTCCCATGACATTCCAGGGTCTCCCATTCCGTTGCTGCACACGACAACGGCCGTCATGCCACAAAGCAAGAACGCGTAGGGGTATCGCGCTTGGCCGAACATCGCGTTCGTCGAAGCGACGAACAGTCCAAGTAGACTGAGATAGATCAGCGGGTCTTGCTCGAAAGCGGCTGTGAGGAGGTAGCCGACAAGGCCGCCAATAATAGTGCCAACAATTCGAAGAATCGATTTTTCCTCAACCGCACCGATGTATTGCGCCACCATGAGCACAAAGACAGTGAAAAGCGCCCAAGTGGGCTCATGGCTTTTATTAAAGAGAGTAGCAAAAACCGCGAGTATCCCGGCAATGCCGAATTTCACGCTGAAGCGGAACGAGCCATCGCGCGGCAATGCCACAAGCCAGCTCCAAAGCGAGCCGGTTGCGGAGGTCGGCTTCAAGACAGATTCGGCGGTGGCGTTCATCGAAGAACCGTGAGCTTATCCATAGCGGGCAGGCCGACAACGAAAGAAAGAACTTTACCCGCCACGCGCTCCCGCAATGATTTCCCGCTCATGAGCGAGAAACAACAGACAGCCGTCTCTCCGAGACGGGAAGAAGATTTTCCAGAATGGTATCAACAGGTCATCCGCGCGGCGGATTTGGCCGAGAACTCCGAAGTGAGGGGGTGCATGGTCATCAAGCCCTGGGGCTATGCCCTCTGGGAGCGGATGCAGGCTGTGCTGGACGGGATGTTCAAGGCGACCGGACACAAGAACGCGTATTTTCCGCTCTTCATTCCACTCAGCTACCTTGAGAAGGAAGCCGCCCATGTGGAGGGCTTCGCCAAAGAGTGCGCAGTTGTGACGCACCACCGCCTGGAAGCCCGCGACGGCAAACTCGTGCCCGCCGGCGAGCTCACCGAGCCGCTGGTCGTGCGCCCGACCTCCGAAACCATCATCGGAGCCGCCTATGCCCGCTGGGTGAAATCCTGGCGCGATCTTCCGATTCTTCTCAACCAGTGGGCCAATGTCGTCCGCTGGGAAATGCGGCCCCGCCTTTTTCTTCGCACTGCCGAGTTTCTCTGGCAGGAGGGTCACACGGCCCACGAAACCCGCGCCGAGGCGGAGGAGGAGACCATGAAAATGCTGCGTGTTTATGAGACCTTCGCGCGGGACTTCCTCGCCGTGCCGGTTCTCTGCGGCGAGAAGAGCGAGGGCGAACGCTTCCCCGGTGCCGAGCGCACCTATTGCATCGAGGCGATGGTGCAAGATCGTAAGGCCATTCAGGCCGGAACCTCGCACTTCCTCGGTCAGAATTTTTCCAAAGCCTCCGGCATCCAGTTCCAGTCGCGCGAGGGTCAGCTCGAGCACGCTTGGACGACCAGTTGGGGCGTGAGCACGCGACTCATTGGAACTCTTATCATGATGCACTCGGATGACGATGGACTCGTCGTCCCGCCGCGCATTGCCGCCACGCATGTCGTGATTGTGCCGATTACCCCCAAGGAGGACAGCAAAGCCGCGATCCTCGAAGCCGCAGAAAATCTCGCCGCCAGCCTGCGCTCGGTGCCTTTCCATGGAGCCCCGCTCGGCGTGGAAGTCGATTCCCGTGACCTCGGTGGCGGTGTCAAAAACTGGGAGTGTATCAAGAAAGGCGTGCCAATCCGCATCGAGATCGGCCCGCGCGACCTTGCTCAGGGAACCGCTGCCGTCGCCCGCCGCGACAAGGGTCCGAAGGAAAAAGAATTTCTCCCGCTCGCCGAAATCCCGCAGCGCGCCACGGCCATGCTGGAGGAAATCCAGAGCACGCTCTTACAGCGTGCCACCGAATTCCGCGACGCCAACATGGTGAAGATCGACACGAAGGAGGACTTCTACAAATTCTTCACACCACAAAATGCCGCGAAACCCGAAATCCACGGCGGCTTCGCCCTCACGCACTGGAACGGCAGCACCAATGTGGAGGAACAAATCAAAGCCGATCTCAAGGTGACCATCCGTTGCATCCTGTTCGACGAATCACCCGAGCCCGGCACCTGTCCGTTCAGCGGCGAACCCAGCCGCCAGCGCGTGGTCTGGGCGAAGTCCTACTGACGACGAGACGCTGGTCCCATGCCGCCCGACGCCAAGCCCTCTTTCCGCGAGGCGGTGAGGTTTTGGTTGAAGCTCGGGTGTATTGGATTCGGTGGCCCCGCCGGGCAGATTGCGATCATGCACCGCGAACTCGTCGAGCGGCGCCGATGGATCGCTGAGGCGGATTTCTCGAAAGCGCTGGATTTTTGCATGCTCCTGCCGGGGCCCGAGGCGCAACAGCTTGCGACCTGGCTTGGCTGGCGGTTGCACGGAACAAAGGGCGGCGTGGCAGCGGGGTCGCTGTTCGTGCTGCCGGCGGCGTTTCTTCTCCTCGGCTTGAGCTGGCTTTACATGGCAGGCGGGCATCTGCCGTGGTTGGCCGATGTTTTCCGGGGCCTCCCTGCTGCGGTGGTCGCGCTCGTTTTTGAGGCTGTTCCGCGATTGGGCCGACGGGCGCTGAAAAACTCCCTGCACTGGGTTTTGGCGGCGGCTGCCTTTTTGGCGATCCAGTTTTTCAACACCCCGTTCATCGCAATCCTTGCTGTGGCCGCTTTTGCGGGATGGATGTCTAAGCGCTCCCACTCGCCCGCCTCAATCGAAAAACCTCCGGCACCGGCGTGGCGCAGGACTTTGGTGACGGCGGGCATCTGCCTTGTGCTTTGGTGGACGCCGATTCTGGGTGTGGCTTCATGGCTCGGCTGGGAAAGCACGCCCGCACGGATGGGTTTGTTTTTCAGCCAAGCCGCTGTGGTGACATTCGGAGGGGCTTACGCGGTATTGCCGTATGTCGCCCAGCAAGCCGTCGAAACGCATGGATGGTTGACCAGCGCGCAAATGATGTCCGGCCTTGCCCTCGCGGAGACGACGCCTGGGCCGTTGATCATGGCGCTGCAATTCGTCGGATTCGTGGGCGGTTGGCAAAATCCGGGATCTCTGACACCGGCCGCTGCGGCTGTTCTGTGCGCCGCGCTGACGACATGGGTCACTTTTATGCCGTCGTTTCTTTTCATCCTGACCGGCGGCCCACATGTCGAAAAATTCTCGGCCCTGTCGTGGCTGTCCGGCGCTCTTTCGGGCATCACCGCAGCCGTGGTCGGCGTGGTGCTCAACCTCGCTGTGGATTTCACCCGTCACGCGCTGTGGCCCTCCGGCGGGGGAATCGATTGGTTTGTGGGCGCGCTGGCTGTAGTGGCATTTGTCGCCTTGCAACGATTTCCCTCGGGACTTCTGCCGGTGATAGTGTTTTGCGGTTTGGCAGGCTGGATCGGCGGCGTTTTCGGTTTCCTGCCGGTTCAGCAGTGAACCCTACCGCCAGCGTGTGGTCTGGGCGAAGTCGTCAATCTCAGGCTTCGCCTGTGGAGGTGATTTCCTCCGGCGGAGCAGCCTCTGCCAACGGTTCGGCAGGCGCGGGAGGTTGGATGCGGCATTGTCCGATGTGGATGCCACCTTTTTCAACCACCATGGCCCGCGAGGTCACTGGACCTTCCAGGCACCCTCCGTTCAAGATTTGTATAATGCCATTGCACTGGATGGGAGCGCGCAGCGTGCCTTGGATCGTGATGTGATCGGCTTCCAGCGGCTGGGAGCACTCGATGGAGGCTCTTTTTTCCACCAGAATGGAGTCCGCCGTGATGCGCCCTGTGCAGGGCTTCTGCATATTCAGGCGAACCTCGCCCTCACAGCGGAGGTGTCCATTGAATGCGCCTTCGATGCGAGAGGAGCCGCAGATGATCCATGGATTGGAAAGCGAGCCTTTGGCGCCGATTTTCAGCAGGCCCCGGGTATCAACCGCTCGCGACGAGTGCGCGGTGATGTTCACCTCGATCAACTCGATCGGCGCATAGCAGCCCGGGCAGATCGTGCTCTGGGCTTTCTGCGAAACCTGGTGGGTGCGCCCGCATTTCAGGCAATGAACAGGCTTGCCGGCTTCCAGCTTTTTTCCGGCGAAGGAGGGAAGTTCCGTGACTCCAGATGAGCGCACTCCTTGAGCGGTGGCCAAATAGTGGGCCCCGCAGGAGCGGCAGTTTGTGGATATGAGGTGGGGAGGCTCAAGCTGCACGAAACCGCAGACCGGACACCGGAATGGTGACTTCGGCGGTGAGGTTGGCATTTGGCCTTAGGCCGCGTCCTCTGCGATAGAAGGTTTCGGAGCGATGCCGCGCGAAGCGTTTTTCGAGGGGGTCACCTCGGAGTGGCCGATAAAGGTCGCGCCTTCCTCGATGATGATGCGCATAGCCTTGAGGTCACCGAGGAGTTCGGCATTGGATTTCAACTCGCAGCGTTCTTGGACGGTCACGTTGCCATTCACGGTGCCGTGGATAATGACAGTTTTGGTGCGGACATCGCCTTTGATCACGGCGTTTTTGCCGAGGGTGAGAACGCCTTCGGAGATGATTTCGCCGTCGAGTTTGCCGTCGAAAATCATTTCGCTGTCGAATTTCAAAGTTCCTGTCAGTTCAACATCACTGGTGAGGATGTTTTTGGATGTGGAGGGTTCCGAGACGAGAGAAGTGATGTTGTTGAGGTTCATGTTGCGAGGCAGGCTACACACTTTTTCGCGCGGTGGTCAATGTCCTGAGCATTTGAAAAGACGGGCCATTTTTGAATGCAGGGTGCGAAAGTTGTTTGTTGACGCATGGCGCGGCGAACCGATACTTTGCCCCGCTCGCGCGACTGCGCGACACAGAAAACAAAACAATTCTTTTTCATGGAAACTGCGACCAGACTTCAACAACTCACACCATCCCTCACGCTTGCCGTTGACAGCAAGGCCAAGGCCATGAAAGCCGAAGGCATCGAAGTCTACGGCTTCGGCGCTGGAGAGCCTGACATGGACACTCCGGAACACATCAAGGCGGCCGCTATCAAGGCCCTCCAAGATGGTCGCACCAAATACACCCCCAGCTCTGGCATTCCTGAACTCCGCCAGGCGATTTCCCAAAAATTTCTCAAAGACAACGGCCTCGATTACAAGCCCAGCCAAGTGGTTGTGAGCAGTGGCGCCAAGCACTCGTGCTTCAATGCCATCGCCGCCGTCGTGAACGAAGGCGACGAGGTGATCATTCCCGCACCATACTGGCTGAGCTATCCCGAGATGGTTCGCCTTGTCGGTGGCGAGCCCGTTTTTGTCCAGACCACCCAAGAGAACAACTGGAAGATCACGGCCGAGGATTTCGAAAACGCCATGTCGCCACGGACGAAGATGATCATCATCAATTCGCCAGGCAATCCGACCGGATCGATCTACACCCGCGAGGAGCTCAAGGCTCTTGCCGAAGTCGCCGCCGAGGAGGACATCTTCATCCTCTCCGACGAAATCTACGAAAAACTCACTTACGATGGCGCAGAGCACATCAGCATCGCTTCGATCTCTCCAGAAGCCTACGACCTCACAATCACGGTCAACGGCTTCAGCAAGGCCTATTCCATGACCGGATGGCGCCTCGGCTACCTGGCCGCTCCGGAGCCAATCGCCCGCGCGATTGATTCCATGCAAAGCCACATGACATCAAACCCTTGCTCATTCGCTCAATACGGCGGCCTCGCAGCCCTCACTGGCGATCAGCAATGCGTAAGCGACATGCGTGACGAATTCGATATCCGCCGCCAATACATGTTTGAGCGTCTCACGCAGATTTCCGGCATCTCGGCCGTCCGTCCTCAAGGCGCATTCTATGTCCTCGCAAATATCAGCGCTCTCGGCCTGAAATCCCAAAACTTTGCCGACCGCCTCCTGACAAAAGCCAATGTGGCGATCGTTCCCGGCATCGCCTTCGGTGACGACCGCACAGTGCGTCTCAGCTACGCCACGAGCCTCGACGTGATCAAATCCGGCCTCGATCGCATCGAAGAGTTCTGCAAGACACTCTAAAATTCCGGCATTTTAAAAAACAGGGCGCTACGATTTTCGGGCGCCCTGTTTTTGTTGAGACTCGAAAAGGGAGCGCCAGTGGTCGAGACGCTCCTTGATGCGTTTTTCGAGTCCGTTTTCCGTGGGAGTATAAAATCTTCGCCCCTCGGGCAGGTAGGCTTGGGGCACATAGGATCCCTCGAAATCGTGGCTGTAAAGGTAGCCCTTTCCGTGCCCAAGCCGCTCCGAGCCTTTGTAGTGCCCGTCGCGCAAGTGTTCCGGCACGGCCAGTGTCCTGCCTTCCCGCACTTCGGCGGAAGCCTGGCCGATCGCTAGGGTCGCGCTGTTGCTCTTAGGCGCGGTAGCAAGATAAAGCGTCGCGTGGGCGAGCAGCAAATTCGCCTCGGGCAGCCCGATGAACTCGACCGCCTGAGCCGCAGCCTGAGCGACCAGCAACGCGTTGGAGTCCGCCAATCCAATATCCTCGCTGGCACAAATGACCAGCCGCCGTGTGATGAATCGCACCTCCTCGCCGGCGTGCAGCATTTTCGCCAACCAGTAAATGGCGGCGTCCGGGTCGCTGCCCCGAATGCTTTTGATGAATGCGCTGATCGTATCGTAATGGTCATCCCCCGTGCCGTCATAGACCACGGCTTTTTTCTGGATGCTCTCCTGCGCTGCCGCGAGATCAATCTGGACGGAGCCATCTTCCAGTGGCGGCGTCGTGAGGGCGGCAATCTCCAGAGCGTTCAGGCATTTTCGCGCGTCTCCGTCACTCAGCTTGGCAAGAAGCGCTGCGGCATCCGGCGCAATTCGAACACGCATCCTGCCCAACCCGCGCTCCACATCTCCAAGCGCGCGTTCGATCAAAACCAAAAGATCGTCCTCGCCCAACGGGCGAAGTTCAAAGATCTGGGAGCGGGAAATCAACGCACTATTGATGCTGAAAAACGGGTTCTGCGTCGTCGCCCCGATGAGCCGCACCACGCCATTCTCGACTTCAGGCAGCAACACATCCTGCTGGGCCTTGTTGAAACGGTGGATTTCATCCACAAAAAGAATCGTCCGCGCACCATTTCCACGCCGGGATGCCGCAACCGCAACCACGCGGCGTATATCCGCCACATTGCTCTCCACCCCGCTCAAGCGCTCGAAGCGCGATGCCGTGGCCCCCGCGATGACCTGCGCCAGCGTTGTTTTGCCGGTTCCTGGCGGCCCGAAGAGGATCAGCGAGGAAATGCGATCCGCCTCGATCGCACGCCGCAGAAGTTTACCCGGTGCGAGAAGATGCTGCTGGCCACAATACTCGTCCAGCGTGCGCGGACGCATTCGCGTGGCCAGCGGCGCATCCGAGGGAAGGTCGGGTGTTTTTTGAGAAAAAAAATCATCCACAATGCCAGATACCTTCCTGCAATCATCCAGCCTCTCCAATGAAAAATCCCAGTCTTGTTCGAAAAAAATCGAACGTCCTACACACGACCTTGTCAAATCCCTCGCCAAGATCAGATTTCTGAATGGCTAATCCCATCAAATCGGCCCACAGCTTGTGTTATATCTCTGCATTTCCAGCAAAGATCATACTACAGATTGTGACCAGTTGATTTAACCACCCCAGAATAAGATTTGACAAACCACCCCACCCAGTAGCCTATTAAGCACAGAGATCAATGAATCCTCCTCAAACAGAATCGACAGATTTAGTCACAAACTCCGTCCTGTATAAAGAATTCCTCGCAGAACGAGATGAAATCTTACGCCACAAATGGATCGAAAGCGAAAAGATCGGCCGAGATATTGGATTTGAAAAAGCCCTGCTCGACTGGATTTTAAAATATCGCTCCAGTTGGAGAAGCAATCGCGCAAAATCACTCAAAGAGCAAAACACGGCTCCAGCCTGAAAAACCAACAGCCTGCCCTTTAAGGCGGTCCCGCGAGGCCGCGAAGGAAAATGACTGCGGAACCAAACACATCCGATAACACCCCCAAGACAGCCATGGACAGCGAGGCCATCGAAAAGGCCATTCGCCGCATGGCCCACGAGATCGTCGAGCGCCACGACTCGACCAACCGCATCGTTCTTGCGGGAATCCCCACGCGTGGTGTGGAGGTGGCCCGGCGCCTCGCCGACCACATCGAGAAAATCGAAGGTGTGCGTCCCTATTTGGGGACGCTGGACATCTCGATGCACCGGGACGACCTATCGACCCGTGGCAAGGTGACTGCGCTCGAAGTCACCGACTTGCCGGTGGACCTCGACGCCCGCCCGCTTGTTCTTGTCGATGATGTTTTTTTCACCGGCCGCACGACGCGCGCCGCGCTCGACGCCTTAGCCTCGTTCGGGCGGCCCTCCACAATCCAACTCGCCGTGCTGGTGGATCGCGGCCACCGGGAACTTCCCATCCGGCCCGATTATGTTGGCAAAAACCTCCCGACCTCGCGGGAGGAAAAAATCCGCGTCCGCTTCGAAAATCTCGACGGCGTGCCCGACTCGGTCGTCGTCATCAAACCATGAGCACCTGGACCCGCAAAGACCTCACCGGACTCGACGAACTCACCGCCGCCGAGATCACCTTCCTTCTCGACACCGCCCGTGCTTTCAAAGGCGTCGGCGAGCGCAGCCTGAAAAAAGTGCCCGCCCTGCGAGGTAAGACGCTCGTGAATTTCTTCGTCGAGCCGAGCACTCGCACCCGCACCTCCTTCGAGGTTGCCGCCATGCGCCTCAGCGCGGATGTGGTGAACATCTCGGCCACCGCCTCCAGCCTGCAAAAAGGCGAAACGCTCAAGGACACAGCCCTCAACCTCCAAGCCCTTCAGGCCGACATCATCGTTCTCCGCCACAGTTCCCCCGGTTCGTCACGCTTCCTCGCTGAGCGCCTCGACTCGAGCATCATCAACGCTGGTGATGGTGCCCACGAGCACCCCACGCAAGGTCTGCTCGACATCTTCACGATCCGGGAAAAATTCGGCCGCATCGAGGGGCTGAACATCGCCATCGTCGGTGATATCCTCTTCAGCCGAGTCGCCCGCTCAAATATCTTCGGCCTGCTGAAACTCGGTGCGAATGTAACCCTCGTCGGACCCTCGACCCTCGTCCCCAAAAGTTTTGAAAAACTCGGCGTCCGTGTCAGCCACCGCCTTGACGACATTCTCGCCGAAGTGGATGTCGTGAACCTCCTCCGCATCCAGCACGAGCGCCAGCGCAAGGAATACTTCCCCGGCCTGGGAGAATATGTCTCCCTCTTCGGCCTCACCAAGGCCCGCGCCGCAAAGCTCAAGCCGTCCTGTCTCATCATGCACCCCGGCCCGATCAACCGCGGGGTGGAAATCGACAGCGACATCGCCGATGGACACCAGAGCGTGATCCTCGAGCAAGTCACCAACGGCATCGCGGTCCGCATGGCCGTCCTCTACTCCTGCGCCGGAGGAGCCGGCGTGCCCACATGAAAAAAATCACCCGCATCGCCAACGGCCGCGTCATCGACCCTGCCAACCACCGTGACGAAACCGCCGACCTTTGGATGGCCGACGGCAAAATCATCGACCCCATTCCGGGCAAGGAGACCGAAACGATCGATGCCACCGGTCTGGTCGTCGCGCCAGGTCTCATCGACATCCATGTCCACCTCCGCGAGCCAGGCCAATCGCACAAAGAGACAATGGCCAGCGGCACACGCGCCGCAGCGGCCGGTGGATTCACAACTGTCGTAGCCATGCCGAATACCAATCCTTCGGCGGACAGCGCCGCGACGATCACTTGGATCAAGGAAAAAGCCGCACGCGAAGCCTGCGTGAATGTCCTCTGCACCGGAGCGATCACTAAGGGACTGAAAGGCGAGGAGCTCGCTCCCGTCGGCTCGCTTTTCAATGCCGGAGTGGTCGCGCTCACTGACGACGGCCATTGCATCCAGAACAATGAAATCATGCGCCGCGCGGTGGAATATGCCCGCATGTTCGGACTCACCGTCATGGACCACTGCCAGGACTACTCCATCGTTGGCGACGGCATCATGCACGAAGGCGAGTGGAGCCTCCGCCTTGGCCTGCCCGGCTGGCCCCGCGCCGGCGAGGAGATGATTGTCGCACGCAACATCATGCTGGCTGAACTCTGCGACTCACCGATCCACTGCCAACACATCAGCTCCGGCGGCAGCGTGCGACTCATCCGTGAGGCCCGCGCGCGCGGCATCAAAATTTCCGGCGAAGTCTGCGCCCACCACATCGCGCTCACGGACGCCACACTCGCGGCCTTCGACAGCAATTTCAAAATGAACCCGCCCCTGCGCACGCAGGAGGATATCGAGGCGATCATCGCAGGCATCGCCGACGGCACACTGACGATCCTGTGTAGCGACCACGCGCCGCATGCCTCCTACGAGAAGGAGGTCGAAATCGATCACGCTCCCTTCGGCATCACCGGCCTCGAAACCGAGTTCGCCATTTTCCACGACATCCTCGTCCAGAAACGGCAAGCGATCGACCTGCCCCGCCTCATTGCCCTCTTCACCTCAGAACCCGCCGCACTTCTCAAACTGGATCGCGGCACGCTCTCCAGTGGAGCGGCGGCCGATGTCGTGCTCATTGATCCCAAGCTGGATTGGACTTTTGATAAAAACCAATCCGCCTCGCTCTCCAAAAACACGCCCTTCCACGGCCATACTTGGCGCGGCCGAGCCGTCCGCACCATCGTAAGCGGCGAGACGGTCTGGACGCTGGCGGCTTAAAGCGTTTCGGGCGCGTTCAACAACTCAGCGATACGCTTGAGGAGGCGGCCGGCGGCACCGCCGTCCAGCACGCGGTGGTCGAAGCTGAGCGTGAACATGGCTTCCACAACCGGCACAAATTCCTCCAGCTGGGGATTCCAACTCGGGACGGTCTGTCCAGCGCCCATACCGAGAAGCACGGTTTGTTCGGGAAGAGGAATCGGTGTGGCAAGAGTCAGGCCGAAGGTGCCGTAGTTGGTGATGGTGGCGATGGAACCGCCAGTGTCGGCGGCAGGGAGGCGGCGTTGGCGCGCGAGTTCCACGAGACGGTTGTAACGGGAAACGAGGTCATCGAGGGGAAATTGATCGGCGTTGCGAATGACGGGAACCAAGACGCCATCGTCGGCTTCGACCGCGAAACCGATGTCCACCGATGGAGGATGCACGATACTTTCGCCTACAAGGCGTCCTGCGGGAGCACTGTTCTCGCCCAGGGCAACGGCCAGGGCGCGAAGCGCGTAGAGCGCGGGGCCAGGCTTGGAAGGATGCGATTTGCGGTGGGCGAGGAGCTTGTCGAGCTGGATGGGAATTCCCACTGTGGCCAGCGGGCGAGACCAGCTGCGGATCATTGCGTCGGCCACGGCTTTCCGCATCGGTGAGGCGGGAGTGATTTTGTTGTTTTCGATGCTTCCCATGAAGCGCTCGAGGTCCTCGATGGTGACGCGTCCACCGGCACCACTGCCCGCGATGCCCGCGAGATCGGCTGCGCGAAGGCCGAGTTCCGACATGCGAGCTTTCATGCTGGGCGAAAGGTAGGTGACTCCACCGGCGTGAGCTGGAACTGGAAGCCCGCCAGGCACGGTTGGCTCCACTTTTTGCGGAGCGGGTGGTGTGTCGGAGCGCTTCTTTGCAGGCTTGCGGGAATGCTTTTCTGGTTCATCCAAACCAAGGCGCTTGGCCTCCTCGACACTGACTTCGATCTGACCGAGAATCGCTCCCACTGGGTAGCTCGTGCCGTTTTCGGCGAGGATTTCCGTGATCACTCCCGAGCAGGGCGCGGTGACGGCCATCATAGCCTTATTTGTCTCGACCTCGATGAGATCGGCATCGGCTTGGATGCTGTCACCTTCTTTGAAAAGGAGGCGAACGATGGTCGCCTCGGCGATGGATTCGCCGAGTTGGGGCATTTTAATGGGAACGAGAGCCATGGTGGATCAGAGTTGAAGGAGGCGCCGGGCTGCGGCGGCAATGGTGGATGCTGTGGGGCGGTGGGCCGCCCAAAGGTCGGGATGATAGGGAACTGGCGTGTCTTTGGCGTTGACCCGCATGGGTGCGGCGTCAAGCAGGCCAAAGCCTTCGGTGGCGACGCGGGCGAGAACTTCGGCTGTGACACCGCCCCAGGGCCACTCTTCGCTGACACAGAGCAGGCGGCCGGTGCGGGCTACTGAGGCAAGAATGGTGTCCGTGTCGAGCGGCTTCACGCTGCGCAGGTCGACGACTTCGATTTCGTATCCGTCCTCCACCAGTTCCTGCGCGGCGGCGAGGGATTCGTGGAGCATGGCACCATGGGTCACGATGGTGGCATCCCGGCCGGCGCGGGCGATGCGGGCCTTTCCGATCGGCAGGGCAGCCTCGGGCAGGGTATCCGCTTTGAGATGGTAATAGAGAAACTTGTGCTCACAAAAAATGACCGGGTCATCAATGTTCACGGCCTCGAGCAGCATCGTATAGGCATCCTCGACAGTCGCGGGTGTGACGACCACCAAACCGGGCCAATGGGCATAGATGGCCTCTAGGCTCTGACTGTGGAAGGGCCCGCCGCCGGATGTGCCGCCAGAGGGAAGGCGCACCACGATTGGGCAGGGAACGCTGGTGCGGTAGAAAAGTGTCGCGGCGTGATTGACGATCTGGTTGAGGCCGCAGGTCGAGAAGTCGGCGAATTGCATTTCGACAATCGGCCGTGCTCCTTCAATGGCGGCACCTATCGCCATGCCCACGATGGCGTCCTCGCTCAACGGGGCGTCCAGCACGCGTCCGGGGAATTCAGCGGAAAGATTTTTCGTGGCCTTGAATGCGCCCCCGAAACTGCCGATGTCCTGCCCGTAGAGAAAAACGCGGGGGTCGGTCGCGAGGGCCTTTTGCTGGGCGAGGCGGATGGCTTCGAGATAGGTGATCATGAGGCGGCGTATTGTTCCCGGTATTCAGGCCTGGAGAGAGCGGCCCAATCGTCTTCGCTTGGGTCGGGCAAGGGTTCACGGCGGACTCGGTCGGCAGTGGCATTGACCTCGTCTTCGGTCTCACGCCTCCACGCTGCGACTTCATCAGCTGTGTGCCAGCCTTGCTCGATGATGTGCTTTTCCGCGAGCAGCAAACAATCCGAACCGACGGCGGATTTTTTTAATTTGGGATCGAGATAGGCGAAGTCGTCATGCTCTCCGTGGCCGACGAGGCGCAGCAAATCCGCAACGACCAGCTGGGGTCCGCCGCCTTCGCGTGCGGCGTGAATGGCGTTGCGCAGTGTCTGGAGGCAATCCATCAGCCTTGTGCCATCGGCCTTGTGAGCACCCACGCCATAGCCTGCGGCTTTGTCGAGAAGGTCGGCGCAGGCGTATTGGCGCGTGTTCGGCGTGGAATAGGCGTATTGGTTGTTCGCGACAACTACGATGAGTGGCAGCTTGTCAACAGCAGCGGCATTCAGGCCCTCATGAAACGCACCGGTGGATGTCCCACCATCGCCGATGCAGGTGGCACCCACGGCACCCTGCTCGCCTTTAAGACGGCGCGCGAGAAGTGCCCCTGCCACGCTGGGAATCATGGCTCCAAGGTGGCTGATCATGGCGTAGTAGCCATCACGGGGCCGGCCGCGATGGATGTTTCCGTCGCGCCCTCTCATCGAGCCGAGCTGCGATCCGAGGTAGGTGCGGAGGGTATCGAGAATTGAATCCCCGAAGGCGAGGCGACCACCTTGATCGCGGATGAGTGGAGCGAAGATGTCGCCGCGCCGGAGTTGGATTCCTACGGAAACACTAAGCGCCTCTTGGCCACGGCCGAGGAACACGCCGCCCTTGATCATGCCGGCTCGGTAGAGGCCGGCGAGTTTCTCCTCCAGCACCCGCGAGGTGAGCATGACGCGGTAGGCTTTGATGAAATCGGACTGGGTAACCGGCGCGATCTTTTTGGACATTGGGTGTATTTATACGGGTAAGCCGCTACCCGCTGCAAAGCATTCCTTCATGCTGGAAAAAGGTGCCCTCACTGGGCGGGGGGCATGAGTTGAATGGCGAGGGGTGTTGACGCATCCAAATGAACATCGTTCTGGGACGAGGCCAAAAGAATTCCCTCCCTCTTGAAGGCTTCATAAACCGCAATGAGCAGGTCGCTCGGGACTCCACTCGAGGCATGCGGCACTTTTTTATCCACCCAGTAAAAGGCGCGGAGCACGAGCGAATCCTTGAGAATATCCTGTAAAAAGACACTCGCCTCGTGGCTTTTCAGGACACCCGGGTGCGCGGTCACGATGGCTTGGACAAGGTCGATGGCTTTTTTGATCGGCGCGCCGTGGGCGAGGGAGATGGAAAAATCCTGGCGCGCGTGATTGTCGGAGAGCGTCCAATTCACCACCGTGCTTTGGAGGAGGGCGCTATTTGGGATAAGGATTTCCACCCCGTCGCCACGCCGGAGTTGGCAGCAGCGGCTGCCGATGGCCGTGACTGTGCCGGAATAGGTGGCCACATCGATGATGTCGCCGATGCGGATCGGCCGCTCGAAGAGGAGGATGATTCCGCTGATGAGATTGTTGACGAGTTGCTGGGCGCCGAAGCCCACGGCGATGGCCGCGCCGCCGCCGAGGAGGGCAAAAATCGTGAGCGGGATTTTTACGACAGATAAGGCCACGAGACACACGACTCCGAGGAGGATGAAATGCGTGAATTTCTGAACGATCGCTTCGGTGGTGGCATCCAGGCTGAAGCGCTGCCGGAGCCTCGAGCGCAGCCAATGGCTGAAAGCGGATGATAGTATTCCGCCGAGCAGCAAAATGGCGAACGCGATGAACAGCATTCCCAAAGTCACCGAACTCGGACGCTGCACGATCTGGCCATTCACAAAAACCGAGTCGTTGAGTGTGAAGACGCCGGTGTTCCAAAAATCCTTTGCCTTTTCACTCAGGGAGACGGCAGCCGCATCCATTTTGTCGCCCAACCCGAGCGATTTGCGGCGCACCGCCAGGTCGGCATTTGTGAGCCGCAGCAGTTCAAGGAGTTTGGAAAATCCGTTTTCCCACTGGGAAAGAATCGCCTCCTCCTGCTTGAGAGTTTTTGTCAAAAGCTCGTCTTGAGGGGATGCGCCGGGGCTTCCGTTGTTATTGGCCGCCGCGAGGCGCACGCGCTCCACGAGCTTTGCGCGAAGTCCGGGGATGAGCGGTTGCCATGTCTGGACATCCTGCGATCGATCGGCCACCAGCCGTTCGATTTGGTCGATGGATTCGGCCTTCGCGGCATTCCAGAGGTCGTAGCGTGTTTGCCAGATTTGGCCTATGACAAGAAGGCCCAGGCGGCGGTATTCCAGAAGCTGCAGTTGGCTTTCGATGCTGTCCTCGAGGAGTTCGGCGGTTTGATTGTTTTCCGGCGAGGTGTCGTTGGAGGGGAGGTTTTTGAATTGTCGGCCGACCTTTGCGGCCATGGCCGAGAGGGCGTCTTCTTCGCTCCGGATGTCTGTGAGTTTTTTTTGAAGCAAGCTCGCTGGAAATGAAACGCGTCCCTCCAAGTTCTGGCTCCTGAGTTTCGCGAGATCGATCAAAGCGCTCCGCAAATCGGCATCCGGTTGCCAACTTTTATTGTCGGAACGGAGGGTGTTTTCGGCGAGCGCGGCTTCCAAGCGGGTTTGCTGAAGTTTCAAAAGCCATTGGTCGCGGGGTGACCCTGGCGCTCCCTTGAACTCGAGCGTCTGGAGTTTTTGCTGCTGCACCTTCAATGCCTCGAATGCGTTCGCTGATTGCTGTGCGCGGGTCGCACCGATTTTGTTCAACGCCTCCAACCAATCCGCCGCCTGCCAGCCATCGATCCGCGCCGAGTCGAAAAGGAGGAGTCCGTTGTCGGGCGTGATCTCCGGCGGCTTGAAATCGGAAATTGACCGGCGAACTTCGGCAGCCTGTTCCTCCATCGTCTGCGCCGCGTTTTTCCAATCCTCCGCCAAGGTTTGGGCTTCGACCCATTGAGGGAGGATTTGGATATACTCCCGGTATTCCTCGGGCGTGGCGGCTTCAAGGCCGAGTGCTGCTTTAAAAAAAATGTTCATTCTGTCGGTGATTCCTGTTGCCATGCAAAGAATCGGCGTTAGGATACACACCCTTTTCCAAAATGAAGCCAGACATTCATCCAGACTACCAAGAGACCGTGATCGTGTGCGCATGCGGTGCCACATACAAGACACGCTCCACTCGGCAGAACATCAAGCTCGGCATCTGCGCCGCCTGCCATCCCTTCTTCACCGGTGAGCAGAAATTTGTCGATACGGCAGGCCGCGTTGACAAATTCAAGCAGCGCTACGGCACGGTTCGTGTCGCACGCGCCGTCAAGAAGCCTTAGTCAGACTCTCTGTCTTTTTTAAAACGGTAAACGGGTTCAAGGCCTGTTTACCGTTTTTATTTCATCATGGACTTTGAACCTCTCATCGAGCGCAAGCGCCGCCGCTTTGAAGAACTGGAAAGCGAAATTTCCTCGCCTGGCCTCTTCGAAAATGCCGCTCATGCGAGAGAAGTCCTGCGCGAGCATGGTTCCACAAAAGAGCTGCTCGAATCCTGGGAAAAGCTCGCCCGCGCGCGCCGCGAGTTGATCGAGAACCGTGAGCTTGCGGCAGGCGAGGACAAGGAAATGGCTGCCATGGCCCGCGAGGAGATCGAGCGCATCGAGCCGGAGATTCCACTCTTTGAGCGTGCCGTGCAGGTGGCACTCCTCCCGCCCGAGCCGGATGAGGACCGTGATGCCATCGTGGAAATCCGCGCTGGCACTGGAGGCACCGAGGCAGCTCTTTTCGCAGCCGATCTGCACCGCATGTATTGCCGCTACGCCGATTCGCTGGGACTCAAGGTCGAGGAACTTGAATCCAGTCCGGCCGATCTCGGAGGCTTGCGCGAGGTCATTTTCCGAATCTCTGGCACATCCGTCTTCCGCCGCTTCCGCTACGAGAGCGGCGTGCATCGCGTGCAGCGCGTGCCCGCCACAGAGGCGCAGGGCCGCATCCACACCTCCACCGCCACAGTTGCCGTTCTTCCCGAGGCCGAGGAGGTGGATATCGAAATTAAACCCGAGGACTTGCGCATCGAGGTCTGCCGCGCCGGCGGACCAGGCGGTCAGGGCGTGAACACCACCGACTCCGCCGTGCAGGTCATGCACATCCCGACCGGAAGAATTGTTCGATGCCAAGACGGACGCAGCCAGCAGAAGAACAAGGAGGCCGCCATCAAAATCATGCGCTCCCGACTCCTCGAGGACAAACGCCGCGAGGAGGAGGAAAAATACTCTGCCCACCGGCGCAGCCTCATCGGCGGCGGGGGACGTGAGGAAAAAATCCGCACCTACAATTTCGCGGAGAACCGCGTCACCGACCACCGCATCAAACTCTCGCTCTATTCGCTCGACCGCTTTCTCGAAGGCGACATCGGCGGCCTCGTCGAAGCCCTTCAGGTCAGCGACATCGAACAACGCTTGAAGGATTCCGGCATCGCCTGATGCTTTCGGTCCGCAGCATTTTTTGGCGGAGTTTTTGAAATAATTATCTTGTGGCCTCACGGGGCATTATCCAGATTGCCACTGCTTCAGGCGGTTTATGAACACCAATCCAGCTAATCCCACCGACCTGTCCGGCTTGGAAATGGACTTGCTCCAATCTTTCCAGCCTTCTTGGGTCAAGGACTCCACTCCATCCAGCAAAATCTCCCTCGCCTCCACGCATGGGGATGATGACTCTCCCGGCAACCGCCGCTCGGGCTTCGACCGCGATGAAGGAGATTCCCGATGGGAACGCAAGCGGCCGAAAACCGAACGCCTCGGTCGCCGACCATCTGGTGAAAATTCCGACAAATCGCGCAATCGCTCCTTCGGCGACAAGCGCCCTGCCGGAAAAGGTAGCGGCCCGCGCCGTGATGACCGCCAAGGTGGTGGCCGTCGTGAAAGCGAACCGGTCCAGCGCCCCGTTCTTCTTGAGGGCTGGGAAATCAAATTTGTCCCCGAGCCACGCGGCGTTGACGGTTTGCTCAAGCAGATCAAATCGACCGCCAAGACATATTCCCTCTTCGAGTTGGCCCGTCTGGTTCTTGAAAAATCCGCCCGCTACCTTGTGGAGTTTCAACGCAAATCCGGCCCGTCACTTTTTCAAGTTGTGGCGGACGGCACGCTTTGGTTTAGCGAAAGCGATGCCGCAGCGCGGATTCTTGCGACACAATTGGATAAATTTTACCGCCTCGAGCGCATCGCCGTGGAACCGCCAAAAGGAGCCTCCCCGATCATTGCCCAGTGCGGCATGAGCGGGGTCCTTCTTGGGCCTCCCAACCTCCACGACTACCAGCTTAAAGTCCAAAAACTCCACGCCGAACGCTTCGGCAATATGGCGTTCGATATCTACAAGGCCCGCATCCGCATGGTCCGCGATGAGGAATCCATCCAAAAATGGCGCGACGAACAAAGCTCGCAGAATGTCTATTTTCCACTCGAAGCCCCAGAAGGCACGGAGCCTGCGCCTCTCAAGAACCTTGCAGAAGTAGCCGAGCACTTTCAAAAAAATCACGCAGCCTCCGCGATTATCAATCCTGGCGATCACTTCACCGCTCCAGGCTCTGCACCGGTGAACGACTCTGCGCCAGCCGTGATTGAGTTCACCCGCCGTGAACTCGACAACCTCATCCGGTTCCCGCTTCCGCTTGCCAATACCCTCGGCCAGAAACTTGCCGGCGGTGGATTGCAAATCTTCAAGGCCCACGAAAACATCACCTATGTCTCCGTGGCCCGGCCCAAGATGCTCGATCGCCAGGCGAATCCCGTCTCCGAAAGCCTCGCCGCCATTCTTGACTACTTGGCAGGAAAAACAGGGAAAACCCCAAGGCAACCGCCCGCCCCGCCCCAACCCGGCGCCCAAGACCTCTACACCAGCGCCTGTTGTCTCAGAGACACCCAATACAAATCCCGAGCCACCTACTGAAGCCTCCGCACCTGATGCGGATTATGCAGAGCTGAAGCCGGATGCCTGCGAGCCTCTGCCAGGTGAACAGGAGCGTTTGCCTCAAGTCGCCGATGTTTTGCCTGAAACCGCAGAGTCTTTGCCACAGGGAAATGCCATTTTGTCCGGAGAAATCGACCCAGCCTCAGAGACCACCGAGCCTCTGCCCGAAGCTGTTGAGACACCGGCCGAGGCGGGCGATTTTTTGGTCGCTGCGGATTCCGTAGCTCAAGACAAGCCCACGCTCGAAGGCGGCGAATCCGTTCAGGACTCCATCGAAAGCCAAGTTACCAAGCCACTCGCGTGACCCACGGCCAGAAGCGGCTTGGTGGGATGCCACGCCAGAGCGCTGATGCCGGTGCCAAGTCTGGCGCGCTTGCGGCGGAATTGGCCCTTCTCAAAAGTCACCACCAGCAGCGTTCCCTCGCCATCACCTGTCGCGAGTTGGCCAGTTGCGGGTGAGAAATCCAGCGCCAGCACTTCGCTCTCGCTGCCATCGACCTGAATCGGTCTTGCTCCATCCGGGCCTTTTGCAGAGGCGCACGGCCACACCGTCACCACCGGACTGCCAGCTGTGGCGAGGCGCTTGCCATCGGCCGAAAATGCCAGCGCGCGAACCTTGAATTCAAACCCCTCCATGTTGAGCGGATTATCCCTCGGGATATCGTAAACATGCACACTCGCGGTCTGGTCTGCCGTGGCGAGCCAGCGTCCGTCATTGCTCCACCGCACCTGCAGGCTCGCTCCGCCCCAATCAAAGCGGGCGAAAGATTCTTTCTCACCAAGCCGCCAAAGCAACGCCCCACCCGCGCCCGCCGTGGCGATCTCGGCAGGCGACTTGGGATTCCATACGAAATCCGACACCACGGCCGGCAAGTCGCGCAGGCTTTTTTCATCATTCCCTGCCGCGTCGAAAATGTGCAAAGCCTTGCCCTGGCCTGCTGCGAGGAACGCTCCATCGGGGCTCGTCCGCACATGCTCGATCATCCCTCGTCCGGGCTTCCATTCCCGAGAGCCGCAGCGGATTTTCCCATCGAACCCGCAAGTCGCAGGCTCGCCGGTGAACCAGTCCGAGCTTCCATTCCCCA
>JAPLTI010000322.1 GCA_026398285.1 Verrucomicrobiota bacterium | reverse complement strand
ACCCCTTCGGCGCTCACAGAGACGCCGCTATCAGGAACCACTGCGCTTGGCACGAGGACTGCTCCGGGACACCTGTTCCACTCATTTTGCAGCCCATCATTTTGCCAAAAAATTCCATTTCCTCCTTTCCTTTTTGAACATTTTTCCGATACAAGAATCTAACGCACCATGTCCGCACCCGAATTCCCCAAGGGTATTGTCCCTTCCACTCTGAAAAATCTCCTGCAGCCCCTCTCTCTCTGGGCCTCTAAATCCTCCGCAGAAGCCGATCTGGAGAGTATCTTTGGCTCTCACATGGATTGGGCGTCCGCTTTCAAGCACATCGCCGCCTTCCGTCGGGTCGACTTTTCCCTCCTCCCTGTTATCCGCACACTTCCCGCCACCGACATGCCCGGCCTCTGGGGCGGCTACAGCCGCGATACCCGCGAGATTTACCTCTCCGCCGACTGCCCGCAGGAACTCCTCTCCGCCGTCCTTATCGAAGAGATTGGCCACTTCCTCGACCAAGAACTTTGCTCCGAAGAAACCCCCGGTGAGGAAGGCGCCCGCTTCGCCGCCGCCGTCCTCGGTCTCCCGCTGGATTCTGCTTCGAGTGATGACTCGCTCGCCCCGCTTTTCCTCCAAGGCCGCGAACTCCTCGTCGAGGCCGCCCGCAAATCACGCGGTTCCAGCAAATCCGGTAAATCCTTCAGTAGGTCCGGACGCAAAAAACGCGGAAGCAGCAATGGCAGCGGGTCCAACAGCGGCGGTGGCACCGGCTATGCAGAGGTAGGCAGTAAAAGCTCGAACCCAAAACTACAGGAAAGCATCATCTACGCCACTCAAGATAGCGCTAGAATCCCGCAGAAGGCCGCCGGCAACCGCCTCGTTGGTTCGCGTGGAAACGATACCTTCGTCGTCACTAGTCAGGATGTGCGCATCGAAGACCCAACTGGCGGCACTGATGCCGTTGAATCTTCTGTTACTTTTTCCCTCGCGACCCATACTACGATTGAGAACCTCCTTCTCACAGGCGGTGGCAATATCAACGGCACCGGCAATCTCAAAGCCAATGTCATCACTGGCAATTCTGGGAACAATAAACTCGATGGTGGCACAGACTCCGCCATCGATACCCTGCAAGGCGGATCAGGCAATGATACCTATGTGCTGCGTGACACATTAGACCAGATCGTCGAAGCCGTTGGCAGTGGCACAGACACGATTGAGACAACACAGTCTATCTTCTCCATGGTGAACTACGCCAATGTGGAAAATCTCGCCTATTCAAGCACAGGCACAGGGGTCGCCTTTACTGGAAATGGCGGGAATAACTCCATTACAGGAACTTCTGGAGCGGATTCTCTTGATGGTGGCGAAGGCGTAGATACCTTGAATGGAGGCCTTGGAAATGATACATACATAATTGATAATAATGATGATGCTATTATCGATCAGGCTGGACTGGATACAGTTGTGACTCGCCTATCTCGGTATTCTTTAACCAACGATTCTGGGGTAGAAAATCTTGTTCATGGTCTTTCATCTTCAGCCACACTTGTGGGCAATAATCTTGCAAACTCTATAGTCGGCGGTGCAGGGAATGACTCGCTCCTAGGTGGTGAGGGTAGCGATACGATTACCGGAGGCCTTGGAATAGACACGCTACTTGGCGGCGGAGGGAATGATGTCTATTTTTTAGATGATAGTGACAAGATTACTGAAGTATCAGATTCCTTAGTTGGTGGTATTGATACTGTTTTTTCCTCAACTAACCATACGCTAGCCTCTGGTGTTGAGAATTTGCAACTAGGATTGACTAGTATAGGTTTACCTGCATCAACTGGCACTGTTGCAGATAATGACATTCCCAATTCTACCTTAACAGGAGCTATTATATATCCTGGAGGCGGGGCTTTAATTAGTCTGATTGATCCCTCCAACGATGAGGATTGGGTGAGGGTTGAGTTAAGGAAAGATGTAGCTTATACATTCGAATTAAAAGGAAATGGTTCTGGATCTGGAACTTTATCAGACCCGGTGCTCACGCTTCGAGATTCCAATGGCTTAGCTTTTTTAACTAATGACGATGGTGGCATAGGTCTTGACTCCAAAATAACCTATACCCCCACCCTTAGTGGAAACTATTATCTATCAGCAAGAAGTTTTGCTTCTAGTAGCACTGGAACATACACACTCTCAGTTTTTGGTGTGATTGACCTGAATGGAATTGGAAATAGCTTAAATAATTTAATCGTTGGTAGTTTGGGTAGAAATTTGCTACGCGGTCTCGACGGAGATGACACACTGGATGGTGGAGGAGGTGGCCAAGATACATTTGAAGGCGGGAAGGGAAATGACCTGCTGATCGGTTGGAGTCCAGAGGATAGAGTGGTGGAGGCTGCAAACTCTGGTATTGATACAGTCATTTCAGCGTCCCAAGCAGATTTGTTTATTTGGGACATTTATTTGGGAAGAAATGATCTTCTGAGTATTGAAAGTTTTATATTTCTTGGGAATACAGATATAGAAATTGTAGGAAATAATCTAAATAATTTTATTCAATCCTCTGGATTATCTAATGAGACTTTTGCTGGAGGGGCTGGAAACGATACAATTTCAGCTGGAGATGGTGATGATTTAATTGATGCAGGCGGCTTTTTTGCTTATACTTATAATAATTCAATCCTGTCAGTTAATTTAACCGATGCCCAGGCATCTTCTGGAATTGACTCTTTGATTGGAGGAGATGGAAGTGATACATTTATTGTAGATAACTCCCTCGATAAAGTCATCGAAGATGCCGGAGCCTCAGGGATCGATGTCGTTCAAGCTTTAGTCAACTACACTCTTGATGGGAATTCTGAGGTAGAGGAGTTGATAGCAGCTTCGGCTCAGGCAACACAATTAACTGGAAATAGTGTTGATAATAAAATCGAGTCTTATAGATTTAATTCTTTATCATCCACTCTGAGTGGTCTGGCAGGCAGCGATGTGCTGGTATCCAATGATGGCAATGATTCACTGGACGGAGGTGATGACAATGATCTTCTCCAAGGTGGAGATGGTAATGACACCCTTAGGGGTGGAACAGGCAGTGACTACTTGCAAGGTGGACTCGGAGATGATCTTTATATTTTGGAAGACGCTGAGGATTTTATCGAAGAAAATCTCAACTCCGGTATTGATGCAGTGCAAGTCAGTGAGGACTACATCTTTGACTTGAATTCCGAAAATCTCATCACCCTTGATTTGAATGTCGAAAATCTCATTATCCTAGGATCTGCTAGTGTTAAAGGAACTGGAAATGAGCTTGATAACTTTATTTCAGGAAATTCCGTTGCCAATACACTCTCTGGACTTGCTGGTGCGGATATACTGTCTGGACTTGAGGGCAACGACTACTTGGATGGCGGCGTAGGGGCCGATTCGCTTTCCGGCGGTGATGGAAACGACACGCTCACAGGTGGAACGCTTTCAGGTCTCGATGATGGTTCAGCAGATACCCTGCGAGGTGGTGCTGATGATGATTTGTTTTTAATCTACAGTCGCCAAGATAATGCGGATGGGGAACTTGGCACGGATACAGTTTACACCGCAATCAATAATTTCGATACCCGTAACCGTTTTGAAAATTTTTATTTAGGAGATGGGGATTTTGATTCATCAATAAATGAAGGCTTTGGAGGGTTTTCAGATACTATTGACCTGAAGGGTTTCGGAGATAATCAAAATAACCTCATCGTAGGCAATGCTGGAGACAATGTTTTGGATGGCGCAGGTGGCGCTGATACTCTTGTTGGAGGACTCGGAGATGATACGATTATCGTCGATGATGTAAATGATTGGGTGTTTGATGTCGATGGTAATAATGTCGTTATTTTTTATTCGGACTCAGTATCTACTTTTAACGGAATAGAAAGTTTTATAGGTCCCACTTTACGCTTGGAAGTTATTGGTAATCCTACATCTGGTAACGATACTTTAACAGGACGCCTTATTTCTGATACAATCTCAGGTCTGCAAGGCAATGATAGCATCTCAGGCTTGGGCGCTAACGACAGCCTATCCGGCAACGATGGCGACGACACACTCGATGGCGGAGAAGGGTTCGACACATTGGTTGGAGGGGAGGGAAATGACTTTTTCGTATCTGGTGGCGGAGAGGATACATTTATTGGCGGCAATGGTAATGATGTTTACCAGATCAATTGGGACGCGCCGGATAAACTTATAGAAACCTCACTATCAGATGGAACCGATACCATTTTAACCGATGGCAACTTCTCTCTTGCCCCCAAGACATCAGGATTTGTGAGCGCGAACGATCAAAATCCTTATCTCTTCATTGAGAATCTTGTTTATCAAGGAACCTCGGGCGTTTCGCTTACTGGAAATACCAGAAGCAACTCAATCCAAGGTGGAACAGGAGCTGATACACTCGATGGCGGCATCTCTTTCATAATCGATCAAGGAGACACTTTAAATGGCGGCACTGGCAATGACCTGTATATCATTCGCAATCGCTACGACCGGATTATTGAGTTAGGTTCAGACAACGATATCGACACGGTTCATACCTATATCAACTTCGATGCTTTGGATTCTGAAGACAGAAACAATGTCACAAGAAATACTTCCTTTGCCAGCAAGGATATCCAATACTTCGCCCGCTTGGATCACTTTGTTTTCATGGGTGATGTCATCCGTGGCGTAGGCAATGCCCGCGATAACAGCTTCACTGGAAACTATGAAAATAATGTCATCCTCGGTCTTGCAGGCGATGACACCATTCTGGGGAATGTTGGTAATGATTCCCTCTATGGAGATGCCGATAATACAACATCCCTATCAGGAAACTCTACGCTAGATGGTTCTGGTTACGATAGTTTGACTGGCTCTTATCCTTTTAATCCAGGAGACTATGTAAGTTCAGATACTTTGCTTGTGGGAGACGTCTTTCCTATGAAGGGGCAAGATTACCTGGATGGCGGCGATGGCAACGACTTGCTCTCCGGCAATGGCGGCAGCGATACCTTGCTAGGTGGCTCGGGCAGCGATATACTCGATGGAGGCTCAGAAGTCGACTCCATGGTCGGTGGCGCTGGAGATGATATATACTATTCCGACGAGGAGACAGATACGATATTGGAATTGGCGGATGAGGGCAATGATATTTTATTCAGCACAAAAAACATCCATTTCATTCAAGATAACCTTGAGAATGCCGTTATCTATGGGAAAGATGTTCGATTTGCTGTCGGAAATAGTATTGATAACATTATATACGTTAGTCAAAAGACCGGTGATGTAGGAGCTGTAACACTCTTCGGTGGTGAGGGAAATGATAAGCTCTATGGCAATTACGGTAAAGGCGTGAGAGGCTATGCATCTCTTAAGGCGGATATGGATGATGATAAAGCCCGCAATGTAGGCGACTATTTAGTCGGAGGAGCTGGGAATGATCTTCTTGATGGCGGTCAAGGAGTTGATACTCTTGAAGGCGGTCTTGGCAATGATACGATCTGCGTTGATTCAACGGACGACAAAATCTGGGAATTTGGTTACGAAGGTGATCCAAGCAACGGTGGAACAGATTGGGTCATCACCAAAGCCGACATTGATTTAAAGGATATTTATACGGATAGTGACGATTTTGATACTGAACTTGAATATGTCGAAAAGGGCATGTTTATTGAGAATTTGCAAGGTAATGTTGACCTTCTTTCTGGGAACTGGCTTAATAATATTATTTTAGGTGGTAATGATAGCAATACACTTTCTGGAGAATTTGGGAATGATACCCTAATAGGAGGCCAAGGTAGTGACAGCCTTTATGGCGGTGAAGGCACAGACTCGCTAGTTGGTGTTGATTCGCAATTTAAGGGCGTCGGGACAATTGATACACTAACAGGTGGTGCTGGTGGTGATGTATTTGTGTTAGGAGATTCTACTGGTTACTTTTATAATGGCTATCTTGATGATGACTATGCACTTATAACGGATGCTGGTGGTGATAAAATCATGTTAAGGGGTGCCCAAGCTGATTATCGTATTGAAGGAGCCTTTTCAAGTCGGCTGGGAGGTGTTACTGGACCCGGTCTATATATCTATGTTGACAAGGGTAATTTGGAAATAACTGACATTGAAGACGATCTCATCGCATTCGTAAGTGCCCCAGCTGGTAGCTTCACATTAACATACATGGGAGTGACTTAGAATAGTTCAGGAAAAGCAAGGTTTTTGAGCTGGATATGAGGTTTAAGCCCAGTTTCGGTTTTTATTCATAATGGAGTGCCAGAAAGCCATGTTGCCTCAACTTCCTCCGAAGACGGTGTTGGTCATGCTCGACGCCATGGATGTGCCGTTCAACAACTCCCTTGACAGCCTCATGGCCACTTATCAAGAAATTGTCAGTAGCCTTGGCAAGGATTCCCATGCGCGGCTTTCTTGGCATTTTTTCTAAATGTCCTGCTGTATCGTCTTAGCAACCGATCAAAACTTTGTGCGCCAGGCCTGTGTGACTATGGCTTCTTACGCACTCAGTAATCCGCTGAATCGCTTCGACATATTTATCCTTGTCCACCAAGTTGATGCGATGGGATTGGATTTGCTTCAAACCACAGCTGCAGCCTTCGGGCTGAAGTTGGGCATTATTCCAATCGACCTGCAGTGGACTACAAAATTGCCCGAAGCCTTTCGAGCGGGCATGACTCATGTATCGCCGATGACATATTCCAAGCTCATAGCGATGGAATACATCCCAGCGAGTTACACCAAGTGCCTCATGATCGATAGCGATTTACTAATTGTGGGCGTAATTGATTCTCTGCTATCGCTTGAGCTGGGTGAAGTGGCTATTGGAGC
>JAPLTI010000036.1 GCA_026398285.1 Verrucomicrobiota bacterium | reverse complement strand
CTGCAAACCTGACGCAACTCCGTGCCAACGCCCGCTACACCCGCATTACGACATCCGGCCTGCGCGAGAGCACGCCCCACGATGTGATCGAGGTTAAAACCGGCAACGCACTTTAAGCGGGTTCGCCACCTACTCCGCCTGCTTCGGAAAAATCTCCACAATCAGGTGGGCGTAGCGGTCCGTGATGACATGCCGCTTAAGCTTGAAAGTGTTGGTCATTTCATCCCCGACCTCGAAGGGCTTCGGAACCAATCGCCAGGCAATGATGCGCTCAAAGGATTTGAAGCCCTTGGAGTGGTTGATGAGGTTTCGAATTTCCTCGTCAAGCAGATGGCCAACCTTCGGATTGGCGGCAAGCTCAGCGGCGGTGGATTCGGTGAATCCAGCCTGACGGAAGTGCTCGAAAGAAGGCACAATCAAGGCCGCAAGCGCCTTTTGATCCTGACCAACGACCATGCACTGATCGATGAATGAGGACTCGACCAGTCGCGCCTCGATCGGCACGGGCTCGATGTTTTCTCCATTGAGTAGAACAATCGTATCCTTCGACCTGCCGAGAATTTTCAGACAACCATTGTAGGTCACCATTCCGATATCGCCGGTGTTCATCCATCCATCGCGCAACACGCGGGTCGTCCCCTCTGGGTCCTTGTAGTAGCCACGCATGACCTGCGGACCCTTCACATGAATCTCCCCGCGCATGCCGCGCCCGCCTCCTGGGCGTCTAGAGTCGGGATACAGGATGTCGCCGCTCAGAAGATCGACGATGCGCGCCTCGGTATGCGGATAGGGTTCGCCAACCGTCCCGATGACGAGATTGCTCCAAGTCCGCACAGCCAGCACGGGCGAGGTTTCCGTCATTCCATAGCCTTCAAGGACCGGAATGCCTATGAAGTTGAAAAACTCATCCACATGCGGCTGTAGGGCGCCGCCTCCGGAAATGGTCCCCCGGAACTCCCCACCGACGATGGCGCGGAGCTTTTTCAGAACAATACCATCAAGGAGCCTGGCCGGGACGATGGATGCCAACCAGAGCAGCGCGTGTTTGCAAGCCAGATTGAAGCTTTGAAGAGGTGCACGACCGTGTTCGTCCAATTGCTGGCCTTTGAAAAAACGCTCCGCGCGTTTGATATTGCGGGTGGCCGCGTAGGCCAGGGCGGACCACTTTCAGATCCTCTGCCAGTCCGCGCAGCGAGGTGTAGTAGGTGCCAACGCCGCGCGATATCGAGAGCATTTCAAATGCGCGTTCGTAACTGTGCCAGACAGGCAGGATCGAGAGCGCGCGGTCGCCCGGACGCAGGGCGAGCGGGAGGTTTTCGATCTGGGAGCACATGTTGGCGTGGGTGAGTTGCACCCCCTTCGGAGTGCCGGTGGTTCCCGAGGTGTAGATGATGGTGCAAAGATCCTCCGGCAGCACGGCGCGCGCGCGTTCTTGCGCGGAGCGATCCCCCGCCTGGCGTTTGCGCGCGCCCTCGGCAGTCAACTGCTCCAATCCATAAACTCCCTCCGCCGCCGGAATCTCTTCGGACGCCATCACAATGATTCCCTGCAAGTGGGGCAATTGCGGGCGGCAATGTTGGACGCGGGCCAGCATGGCCTTGTTCTCCACAAAAACGAATCGGGCGTCGGAATGCGTGAGAATATAAATCAACTCCGCATCGGTGATGTCGGTGCCCCGGGGCACATCGGCGGCTCCGGCCAGAAGAATGGCGTAGTCCGAAAGAATCCACTCCAGGCGGTTGTCGGCGAGCAGGCCCACATGTTCGCGGGGCTGCACTCCCAGGGCAATCAGCGATGTCGCCAGATCCAAGCCGCGTTCGTAGGTTTCACGGAAGCTGATCGGCACAAAAGCACCCGACTTGTCTTTTTTGCAGAAACCGGGAAGCCCGTCATAGCGGAGGGCGGAATTGGCGTAAACCTCGCAAAGGGTGGATCCGTATTTGAAATCAGGCATAAGAGGGATTTTAGCTTTTGATAGGTGAAGTCGGAGAAATCAGGGCGCGTTGGGTTGAGCGATGAGTTTTCTGATCCATGGTTCATAGGAGTTCCGTGCATTCACTGCACGAAGAACTCCCTTCTGATCGAAAAGAAAAACCGTCGGCAGCGCATTGATTCCAAGCTCCCTCACGAGCGGACTCGACCCATCCATAGAAGACTCGGTGCGGCTTCAGCGGACCAAAAGACCAACACAACAACCCGCCCACGCTGTTTGGCGATGTCGAAGACTCCGCCCTGAACAGTCGGAAATTTGAGAGCGAGCGGCTTATCAAGCAGGCTCAGTCTGCGAAGATCATCCTCGATGCGGCGATTCAACGCCTCCTCTTTGGAGGCTTGGAGGGCCTCGTCTAAAAGTTGGCGTTTGAGCGGGGGATCGTTATCACAAATTGTAGCCACCTCGACCAGAAGGCGCGGCGCTCGGCGGTCTCCAGGATAACGAATCGAGTAGTTTCGCGCCGCCGCCACAAGATCCCGGCGGCGATCGGATTCCTGTCCCTTCAGGCTCTGCATGAGAAGCGACACACGGCGAAATCCCGCCTCGGCCCGTTGCGATAAGGTCACTGATTTATCCCTCTCCAATGCCTGCAGACTTCGCATTGCTTCATCCAGAAGACTCTGCCTGTCCTCCATTTTTCCAACGGCGGCCTGAATGGCAGCGAGTCGCAAGCGAGCATCAAATGCACGCGGATCGTTTGGATTTTCTTTGAGGAACCTCTCGATCAGCGCAGTGTGACGGGCAAAATGAGCCTTCGCCAAGTCACGCGCCTCCTCCATGCTCGTTGGCTTGCGCCCAGGCCCGGCATCCATCGAAACAATCACGGCCCAGTCCTCATCGACACTGGCCAAAACAGAGGAGACAGCGAGCAAAAGAAGAAGCAGTATTTTCATTCGGAAGCAGTAATCGTCGTGTAAAGGGGACGGTGGTCACTGGCCCGACTCCACTCGCGACCGCCACCAATTCCGCTGCGGGAGAGCTTCACTTCGGGCCAGAGTCCCTCACTGGCGAGGAGGTAATCGATCCGAGAATAAACATCCGCATCCGACCAAAAATGAGTCCAAACAAACCCCTGCGCATCGCGCAAGGGAAGATCCCGCATGACAGAGCGCGTCCCGGGAATTCCCCGAATATCTTTGACTGGTGATTCGTTCTTCGTGTCGTTCAGGTCTCCAAAGAGAAGAAGGTTCACCGAAGAATCCGCCTTCAGAATCGAGTCCAAATGTGCACGGACGATCAACGCCTCGCGGGCGCGGAATTTTTTTTCATCAAAGGCTGGAACAGGGCGGCGGGACTTCAAATGAACCCCGACAAGGCGAAGTTGATATTCCGGCGAGATCTCGACTGTGGCATCGAGAATTCCCCGCGCCATTCTTTGGTGGCGACCGTCGAGTTCAAAGGGCACATCCGGCTTGGAGTTGCGGGCCACGATTGGAAACCGACTCAAGAGAGCAATATGGCGAGCCCCTTCGGACGAAGCGACCCACTCTGCGTGTGGAAAAACCATGCCTGCAGCCGAAAGCCGCTCCTGCAAGTCTGCAAGCATCGTCTGGTCGCCAATCTCCACGATACCCAGAATATCCGGCCGAATGCGCTTGAGCATCGCAAGCAAAGCAGAAATCTCAGACTCCGGCTTCGGCGCATTCTCGACACGCCGACCGTCGATGACACGTGGCATGAGCAGGTAATTCTCAAGATTGTAGTAGGCAACTACAACTGCCTTGGCGGCGAGAGGCTGAAAGAAAAAAAGTAAAACCCAGCAAAAAATCCCGCGCGGCGACATGTGGATGCGCCGTGGCGGCTCAAGCCGGCTTGTGAGGCTGCTTCTCCGCTGGCTCTTTGATCTCCAGTTCGGCAGTGGATTTATGAATTTCACGCTCAAAGTCGTCACGAGCGCGCTTGAACTCACCCAGGCTCTGACCAATTCCCCGGGCCAGCTCCGGAAGTTTTTTAGCCCCGAAAAGCAACAGCACGATGACGAGAATAAAAACAATTTCAGGCCAACCCGGCATGGACAGGGCAAACAATGGTGAGTTCATATACTCAGTCATTACGCCGGATATCCCATGGATGCAATTTAATAGACAAAGAAGCAGAGGAAAAATCAGACACTGCATCAGATCGCGAGAGGAAAATCATTCAGGGAAAAAAAGCATCTACCCAGGCGCATTTGGGTCTTGAATTGCCCACTCCCCCAGTTACCGCTGGAAACACATGTTCAGAGCAACTTGTTTATGAGGCTTTTTTGTCGCTACTGAAGAAGCCGGAGATCAAAAAGAGGGCGGCAGCTCCGCAGATGGCAGAGTCGGCGACATTGAAGGCCGGCCAGTGGCCATACCACGGGAGAATGACATCCAGAAAATCGATGACATAGCCGTGGAGTATGCGGTCGGTGAGGTTGCCTAGCACGCCGGAGACGAGCAGGGCGGCGCCGAAGCGAGATGGGGCGTCGGCGAAGGCGCCCCTCCGCGCGAAGATGGCTACGAGCACAAGGGCCACAGAGGCGAGGATCATGAAAAACAGGTTGTTGTTTTTCAGCATGCCGAAGGCGGCGCCTGTGTTGTGGACTTGGACGAGGTAGAAGACGCCCGGGATGACCGGCACGAACTCGTCCGTCGAAATGAAGCGCAAAACGAGCCATTTCGTGGCCTGGTCAAGCAGGTAGAGCGGCAGGCTGACTAGCAAGAGAAGTTTCATCCGAGAACAGCAAGCGCCTCCTCACAGCGGGCGCAGAGAGTTGGGTGGTTTGCGCTGGCACCGACTTCCGGACGGTGACGCCAGCAACGCTCGCAGCGGGCGTGAGGAGTTTTAGAAATCTCAACAGAGGCAGTGTCTGTAGAGATAACCTCGAGATCGCTCAGGATAAAAACCTCCTCCAATTCAACCTTGAGCGGTTCGAGGAGAGCAGCCTCGGAGGCGGTGACGGATAGTTTCACCCGCGCCTCGAGCGCGCTGCCGATCTCGCCGGCCTTTTGAGGTTTTTCCACGGCTTGGGAAATGCGGCTGCGGATTTGAAGGAGCTGATCCATCGTTCCAACGGCGTCGGGATTGGTCCAACGGGCATCGGGTTTTGGGAAATCCTGCAGGTGGACGGATGTGCCGGGCTTGAAGTAACCCCAGGCTTCCTCGGCGGTGAAGGCGATGATCGGCGCAAGCAGGCGGGTGAGCGCATCCAGCACGCTGTGCATGGCAAACTGCGTCGCGCGGCGGCGTGAGGAAGTCACAGTATCGCAGTAGAGCCGGTCCTTTGTGATATCCACATAGAGGCTGCTCAAATCGACGGCACAAAATTGGTTAATGGTGTGATAGACGCGGTGGAACTCGAGTTTTTCGTAGGCATCGAGGCATGTGGACACGACCTCTTGGAGGCGAGCGAGGATCCACCGATCGACGAAGGTGAGGGATTCCGGCGCGGGGGAATTTGCAGCGTCGTAGTCGTGGAGATTCGCCAGAAGGATGCGCAGGGTGTTGCGAACGCGTCGGTAGGAATCCGAGAGTCGCGTGAAGATTTCCTCGGAGAAAGGAACATCGTCGGTGAAGTTCACACTGCTGACCCACAGGCGCAGGAGGTCGGCTCCGTATTTGTTGACATAATGGTCGGCGTCCGTGGGTTTCTGATATCCACCGGCGGCGGACTTTGAGATTTTCTTGCGGGTGTCGACATCCATCACGAATCCATGAGTGAGAACGGCGCGGTAAGGAGCGCAGTCATTCAGGGCGACAGAAGTCATGAGCGAACTCTGGAACCATCCGCGATGTTGATCGGTAGCTTCGAGGTAGAGATCGGCAGGGAAGCCGAGTTCAGGGCGCTGGCGCATGACGGTTTCGTGGCTAAGGCCGGAATCCATCCACACATCAAGAGTGTCATTGCGGCGGGTCGTGCCTGCAGGCAGACCGACAAGGGCGCACCATGCAGCGTCATCCATTTCGAACCAGGAGTTGGTGCCTTTTTCGGAAAAAATATCCGCCACTTTGCAAATCACGGCGGGGTCAAGGATCGGTTGGCCTTTGGCATCGTAGAAAATCGGCAGTGGCACGCCCCATGTGCGTTGGCGCGAGATGCACCAATCCGGGCGAGACTCCACCGTTCCGCGAATACGGTTGCGACCCCAGTGCGGGAGCCACGTGGTGGCATCGACTTCTTC
>JAPLTI010000048.1:7588-8593 GCA_026398285.1 Verrucomicrobiota bacterium | reverse complement strand
GCCGAATTGCTGGCGAGCACAGTTTCCGTGCTGGCCGGCAGCTCGGAGTATTTGATCGACGCGTATTGTGGATCGGGATTTTTTTCCAAGCGCCTCCTGCCGCATTTCGAGCGTATTCTCGGCATCGAGTGGAGCGATGGCGCCGTTCGAAGCGCCATGGAGGGAGCCTCGGCCAAGGAAAACTACATCGCCGGTTCGGTGGAGGCCCACCTCTCACAAGCCCTTCTCGGCGGCACTTCAGCGGACACCACTCTCCTTCTCGATCCACCGGCCGAAGGCCTCTCGCCAGATGCGATGCGCGCCGTTCTGGAAAATCCACCGCACCGCATTGTCTATATCTCCTGCGATCCAGCCACCTTTTCCCGGGATGCCAAAAAACTCTCAGGGGAATATCGGATTCAGTGTATCCAACCGGTGGATATGTTTCCGCAGACAGCCGAGATCGAATTGGCAGGATTGTTCGAGCGCATTCCGCCTGCGTAGAACGCAACCGGCGGATTCCCGCTTTTTGCAGAAACTGTTCCGCTTTTGATGTTGCACCCGACTGCAATGCCATTGAACCTTTGCATCACATGTCATTGAGTTTCTTCAGGTCTTTTTTACGCAATCCCTCAACGCTCGGTGCGATCTGGCCATCGTCACCATTTTTAGCCAAAGAGATGGTGCTTGCATCAGATTTGCACATGGCATCGAGCGTCATCGAGCTTGGGCCTGGTAGCGGGGCGTTCACCGGACACATTCTCGCGAGTTTGCCGAGTGGCGCACATTTTGCAGCCATCGAAAAATGCCCCATTCTGGCAAAGGAAGTCTCGGGCAAATTTCCAGATGCCCGGATCATCGAAGGCTGTGCAACGCGCTTGAGCGATCATTTGAATTCGGAAAAGATTCCCCGACCGAATGCCATCCTCTCTGGACTGCCCTGGGCCATCTTCGATCAGAAACTGCAAAATTCCATTCTCAGCGAGATTCACTCGACATTGGCCGACGGCGGGGTCTTTTCCACTT
>JAPLTI010000048.1:0-7522 GCA_026398285.1 Verrucomicrobiota bacterium | reverse complement strand
CCCCACCGTTTAAGGTCTGGGCAGAGGTTTCGTAAAAATCTCGACCGCACCTTCAGCGATGTGCGCAGGACGCCTGTCGTGATGCGCAATTTTCCGTCCGCGTTTGTTTATTCCTGCAAACGCTGAATCTCGCTTAGAACTTCGGCGAGCCGCTCCATAGGGAGACCGATCACATTGCTCAGCGAGCCTTCGATTTTTTCAATAAGACGCCCACCGTCATCCTGAGCCGCGTAGCCTCCGGCCTTATCAAGGGGATTGATGGAACAAAGATAAGCTTCGATGGATTCGGGCGTGAGATCATGGAAAGTGACCATCGACAGTTCAGAAAATTCGACGGAAGCCGAGCTACTACCCAAGACCACTCCAGTGACCACTTGATGGGTTCGACCGACGAGTGATGCCAACATTTTTCGGGCTTCGGGAAAATCCGCAGGCTTGCCGTAAAATCGACCTCCGAGCCAAACCACCGTGTCGGCAGCCACGATAAGATCCTCGGGACGCCGTGCGGCAATGGCATGCCACTTTCTTCGGGCGTTTTCGAGGGCGAGCGCGTCGGGTGTCAGTGAGTGATCCTCTATCTCGTCAGCTCCCGAGATATCAACCTCAACGGACCAACCAGCTTCTCTGAGCAGTTGGAGTCGACGGGGCGAGGCCGAAGCAAGAACGAGGGGTCGCACCTGAGAACCGCGACTTCAGTGCTCCATATCCGTGTCGTAGGCGCCACGGATGCCTTCGAGCTTTTTGCGCATGGCGCGGGAAGACTCGGGGCGAGTGCTGATTTTGGATGCGATGCCCCAGACAATCGGAACAAGGGCGGCTGCGCCCAGAGTGATCAAGGCCACACCGGCATTACGACGGGCATTATGCCCAATATTGTCGGCGACAAGAAAGCCTGCGCCGAGACCGATTGCGACTTGCGAAAAACCAACGATTCCAGAGACCGGAAGGTTTTCGCCAAATTTGTCCAAGGAAAGCTGTGACATGGTGATTGAAGCTAAGCAGGCAGTATGGGACTTTCAACCCCAAATGAAAAAAGCCATCGGCATTGATCTTGGCGACGCCCGCGTGGGGGTTGCCATAAGCGACGATCTCGGAATGCTCGCCCATCCGCTCGAAACGATCCCAACAAAATCCAGCGATGTGCTGAAGCGCGTGCTCGTGCTCGCAAACGAACGCTCCGCAGAAACGATTGTTGTCGGCATGCCAAGAAACATGAATGGCACCTTCGGACCCGCTGCGGAGAAGGCGAAGGCTTTTATCGAAGAACTCCGGCGTGAAACGGCGATTCCCGTTGTTTCTTGGGATGAACGAATGACCACAGTCTCAGCACAGCGTGCGCTGCAGGAGGCAGGCCGAAACACCAGGAAGCAACGCCCCGTAATCGACCAAGTCGCCGCCCAGATTATTCTTCAGAGCTGGCTCGATTCGCAGGGATGAAATTGCAACTGGAAATCGCCTACCATGGTGCCGGAATCAATGGTTGGCAAAGCCAGGCCTGCGGCAACACGGTGCAGGATTGTTTGGAAAAGGCGTTCCTCACCCTCTGTCGAGAGCGCATCACCGTGCATGGCGCGGGCCGCACGGATGCTGGCGTTCACGCCGAGGCGCAATGCGCGCACGCCGATGTCCCAAGCGAGCGCTTAAGCCTTCGGGAATGGTTGCCGGCACTGAATGCCCATCTGCCCGATGCAATCCGTGTGATGAAAATCAGCGAAGCCACAGAGGACTTCCACGCCCGTTTTTCAGCGAAGAGAAAAATCTACCGCTACACGATTTGGAATGGCCCGGCTCTGCATCCCTTGATGAAGGACCGCGCGTGGCATGTGCCCGGGAACTTGGATTTTGAAAAGCTCCAGCGCGCATGCAGGTTCTTCACAGGCACCCATGATTTCGCCGCGTTTTCGCTCCGGAGGTCGGATGCGCGAGAGGAGACAGTGCGGACAATCCACTCGATACAAGCCGACATGTCTGCGGAAAAGATCGAGCTCACCTTTGAAGGCGAAGGGTTCCTCTACAAGATGGTGCGAATTCTCTCCGCAGCGATAATCCGCCATGCCAGTGGCAAGGTGGCAGCGGATGAACTTGCCACGCAGCTTCTCGCAGGCACGCCAGCGTTTGCGCACGCCGCACCAGCGGCAGGACTGTGCCTTGTGCGCGTTATTTATTGAGCGACTTGAAAATCCTCCCCTGCTTGTTAGCCTGCGGCGTGCGGAATCGGAATTTCTTGGCCATCATTGTGTGCGTGGGGTGCTTCTTGCTCGCTCCCGCAGCCCTTCGCGGACAGATGAGCGACGAAGAGAAAAGACGCCTCTTCCTTCAGACAAAGGAGCAAATCCAACCGGTCAGCAAGCCCGCACCATCAGCCACTCCACGGCCCAAGCCGAAACCCGCAGCGACTCCATCATCGAAGAACAAATCCAAACCGAAGCCAAAAGCCTCCCCCACCCCGCGCAAATCCAAATCCAACATGGAAAAACCCGCGCCCAAACCCACGCCGGATGAAAGCGAGGACACCACAGAAGCGGAGCAACCGACGCCTGAGCCATCTCCCAAAGACAAAGCGATCAAGCCGGAGTCCGATGACTACATTTTGATCCCGGGCGAAGAAACATCGGAAGCGAAGCCCACTCCTATCCCCACTCCAGCAAAAGTTGTTGAGGAAAAGAAAGCCGAGACTCCTGCTGCGGCGACTCCACAAATCCCCAAAGGAAAAACACCCGCTGGCAGGCCGCTTGATGCGCCGATTCTTATCGAGAAGTCCGGACTACAGGAGGAGGCAGGCTACGAACCTCCCGCGAAGCCGGCATTCGGCGGTTTCATGAAGCGCTACCGCTACCTGACACCAGCTGTTCGCAAAGCGATCGATAGCGCACGGGTTCAAAAGGGACGGTGGAAATACATTATCGTTCACAACAGCGGCACGCGCCAAGGCAACGCCCGCATCTTCGAGAACTACCACCGCAAAGTCCGCAAAATGCAGAATGGACTCGCGTATCATTTTGTCATCGGAAACGGGAACTCCTCAGGCAATGGCCAAATTGAAATCGGCAGTCGCTGGACCCGCCAGATCAACGGCGGGCATGTTGCCAGCGACTACCTCAATGACATCTCGCTGGGTATCTGCCTCGTCGGCGACCTGAACCGCGACCTCCCGACCAGAGACCAGCTTGGCGCGCTTGACGAGCTCTGCAGCTACCTCCGCGACCGTGTGGGCAAAGTCAAAGGCCGTCCGGCGATTGTCAAAGGCCACAAGGAAATCAACCCCAAGCCGACCGATTGTCCGGGCGACCGCTTTCCGCTCGGATGGCTCCGCAAGCGCTTCGGCGGCTGATTGAGGTTTCGCATGCGCGATCTTTTTCTTTGGTTTGTGGCAGGCGAGGAGAGTGGCGATGCACGCGCTGTGGAGGTCATGCAAGCCATCAAAGAGCAACACCCGTCCGTGATCTTCGGCGGCGCCGGCGGCAATGCCATGCAGAAGTTGTGCGAACAGCAATTCGACAATTGGGTCCAGCAGGCGGCTGTCACCGGTTTGTGGGATGTTTTAAAAAACTACGCCTACTTCAGGAAAAAGTTCCACGCGATGCTTGCCGACATCCGCGAGAAAAATCCAGACGCCGTCGTGCTCGTCGATTATCCCGGCTTCAACCTTCGACTGGCGCGGACACTCAGAAAAACCGGCTACCAAGGCAAAATTCTCTACTACATCAGCCCTCAGGTCTGGGCATGGAACCGGGGTCGCATTCCCAAGATGGCGCGCTTTCTGGATCTCATGATCTGCGTCTTTCCCTTCGAGGCTCCAATGTATCAGGCCAGCGGATTGCACACCGTCTTCGTGGGACATCCCCTGCTGGAAGCCCTCGCAGCCAAGCGCGGAGGCATCGAGCGCGAGCCCAACTTGCTCGGACTTTTTCCAGGCAGCAGGGAACGCGAAGTGAAACGGAATTTTCCAGTGATGCTCGAGGCGGCTCGTTTGGTCGCGAAAAAAATGCCGGGCATCCGCTTCGAGGCCTCTGCCGCCGGCAGCGCACGCGCCGAAAGCATGCGCAAGCTGGCCGCCGGATTTCCCGTCGAAATCCGCGAAGGCAACGCCCACGAACTGATGCAACGCGCCACGGCAGGCATCGTCTGCTCCGGAACAGCAACGCTCGAAGCCGCGTTTTTCGGCCTTCCCTACTGCCTCATCTACAAAACAGCCTGGCTCACTTTTGAAATCGGCAAGCGGCTTGTGGATGTCAACGCACTCGGAATCGTCAATATCCTGAACAACTACCGCCTCAACCCTCCAGAAAACCCGGCCCTCCCAGCCAAGCCCGCTCCCCATCTCGTGCGGGAGTTCATCCAAAACGACGCCACACCGGAAGCCCTCGCCAAAGAATCCCTCCACCTTCTGCAAAGCGAATCCACCCGCGAAGAACTGCGCTCCCAACTCACCGCTATCACCTCCCTACTCAAAGCCGAAGGCGCCAGCGCCCGAAGCGCCACCGCCCTGCTCCGCAGTCTACAGGATTATTACTCCGGCAAATTAACAAGTAGCACTCAAGCAGCCTTGGCGTAAGCCACCGCTGGATGGTTGAAATAGGAGGCGATGCGTTGCGGGGATTTGGAGAGGCGGCGCATCGATCCGATGAGATTCTTTTCTAGATGGTTCTGGTCCATAGCAGGGGCCTTGCACCCGAGTTCCGATTTCAAATCCCCGTTCAGATACTCGTCTGGGTTACGCTCTGGGCTGTAAGAGGGTAGATAAAACAGGGCGATGCGTTCCTTGTTGACCTCCACCCATTCCTTTACCGGGGCGCTGTGGTGAACTCGTAGGTTATCGACGATGAGAAAGACCTTCTTCTTTGAGTCCTTGATTAGGCGCTGGAGGAAGCGAATGAAAACCTGACTGGTGAGCGTCTCGCGGTAAATCATCCAGCGCACCTTGCCTTGGTTAGTCACACTGGAGATCATGTTGGTTGAAAAACGCTTGGCCTTCTTGCGCAGGATAGGGGTTTGACCCTTGGGGGCGTATCCGCGCCCGTGCTGGCAGTCGCTACGCACACCGGTTTCATCGCCCCAATGGATTTCGGCGTTCTGGTTTTTGGCCTCTTGAGCGATGTGGGGGTAGGTTTCCTGCATCCACTTGGCAACAGCTTGTGGATTTTGCTCATACGCGCGCTTGGCAGGCTTTTGGGGAGTGAATCCCCAGCGCTTAAGATATTCACCACAAGTGCGAATTGGCATGGACAAACCGTAGTCGTGTTTGATGAGTTCGCAAACTGCTCGGCGCGTCCATAATGCAAAATTCATTTTAAGCTGGTCAGGGGTCTTTTCTGTGATCTTTTTTTGGATTTCCTTTTCCTGTTCGGGCGTCAAATTACGATCGGTTCCGACTTGGCGCCCACGCTTTTTTGGGCGCAGGGCGACGGCGCCTTGGCGTTTGTGGTTGGCACGCCAACGGTCTACGGTTTTGAGGTGAACGCCAAGGATATCAGCAATTTCCTGACGGGACTTGCCTTTTTTGTGTAGGATATGGGCACGGCGTCTGAGTTCGGCTTGTGTTTTTTGATCGAGGCTGCGGGCATCATTTTCCATCGGTCAAATACACAGCATTTTTAATGCCAAAAATAATACCTTTTAGTTTGCCGGGTTAATAACCAAAAATTTGAACGATCGTTCATTTTTTTGGTCTTTTATAAAACATTATTGATCAGTTTTATGTGTTTTATTTTTCTTTTTTCGAAAGAATTTTTGGCGCCATTTTGAACCAAAAATTTGGACGATCGTCCAAATTTTTGGTTTTCGCAGGGAAGGTTGAACTGTGCACAGGAGAAGTTGGTTTTATTACGCGAGGCGGAGGACGAGTTTGAGGGCGTCGGCGCGCACGGTCGCGGATTCTATGGCCTCGAGGAGTGAGGTTTTGAGTGCCTGGAGTGCTTCGATTTCGCCGGGACGGATGTGGTTGTTGATGAGTCGCAGGTCTTCGAGGCGTTCGATTTCGGCTGTGATTTGATCCGAGGCTTTTTGGCGGGCGGTTTGGATGATGGCTTCCTTACGGGCTGCGGCGAATTCGGATGCCTTGGCGAGCATCGCGGGAAGGTGCTTTTTCTTGAAGACGGGCGTGTCGAGAAGCGTGAAGACATCGCCTGTTTCCAGGGCTGCGTTGCGGAATTCGTCATCGTCGCCGCAATCTTTGAGAGACTGATCGACGACAATGCGCAGGGGTGTGGCGGGCAAGAAGCGGTCGGCATGCAAGGATGGTGGGGCGATGGATTCGATGACGAAGTGGGCTTCGAGAAGGATTCCATCGGCTTCAGCGGATTTCCAGACACTGAAAACCGAGTTGCCGGTTTCCATTCCGAGAATGGCATCGAGGGCGGCGAGAACGAGAGGGTGGTCGGGTGTGACAAAGCCGATGTCCTCGCGGGAGAGGGCACGACTGCGTTGGAAGGTTACCATCGTTCCCTCGGCAGCTAGGCCGGGAAGTGTGGCGGTTTGGGATCCGCCACTCTTGAGCAAATAACTCCGCAGGCCGAGTTCCTCCACCTGAACTCCGAGATGGTCGAGCATTCGGATGAAGAAGGATTCAAAGTCGGAATCGGCATCCTGGCGATGAATGGCCTCGATGAGTGGTTTTGCGATTTCCGGGCGGTTGGAATTGAGTTCGAGAAGCCGGTCGTGGCCGCCTTGCAGGCGTTTGGTAATTTTTTTGGCTTCTGCCGAGGTTTCCTTGATGAGGGTGGCGAGTTCGGCAGGCGCAAAGTTTTCAGCGACGGCTTGGATTTTTTTTCCAAAGCGAAGCATGAGATCAGAGGCACCGTGGGGATTTTTCTGAAAAGCGTCGAGCGCCTCGTGATACCAGTGGGCGAGCACATGGGCGCGCGTGCCTTCCTCGAAGGGGACATGGATATGGATGGTCGATGTCTGGCCGATGCGGTCGAGGCGGCCGATGCGTTGTTCCAGCAACTCGGGATTGTCGGGCAGGTCGAACAAGACGAGGTGATGGGCAAATTGAAAATTCCGGCCTTCGCTGCCGATCTCGGAGCAAATGAGTAGTCGGGCACCGTCCTCTTCAGCGAAGTAGGCGGCGTTGCGGTCGCGCTGGAGGAGGGTGAGTCCTTCGTGGAAGACAGCAGCGGCGATTTTGATCTCCTTCTGGAGCCGGTTCAAAATGTCGTTGGCCGTATCTGGCGACTTACAAATTACGAGAACCTTTTGCTTCTTGAGTTCCTTGAGGAGAGCGATGAGCCAACGGATTTTTGCAGCGGTTTCGTCCGAGTCTGGGGCCAGAGGAGCCAAGTGGGCCTTTCGTTTTGGGAAACCAGAGAGGGCGGCGCGGGTGTTTCGGAAAATAACCCTGCCCGTGCCGTATTCGTCGAGCAGCGCGGCAACCACCCGGTCGCGCGCGGAGACATCACCCGCCAAAAATTCTGCATAGTGACCCGCTACGCGCGTGCCTTTGAAAATCGAGGTGTTGGGGATTTTCTTTCCAGCCAGCAAGGCGTCGATGGATTTTGCGACGGACTCGTAGTGGTCGGATTCC
>JAPLTI010000089.1 GCA_026398285.1 Verrucomicrobiota bacterium | reverse complement strand
GCGTCCAGGCAGTCATCGATGACGCTCCAGAGTTCCTCGACGCGGGCGCTGCGCATTTCGGCAAAGACCAAGCCGGCGAGGATGATGTCTTTCGGAAAGTGGAAAATGGACGCGCGGGCTGCAAAAACCGTCGCCATGTGTCCGGGAGACTCTCCCCGGGCGATGGCACGCAGAAATTTCTCCAGACCCTGCTCGCCAGCGGGCGCATTCATAGAGGCGGCAATCAGGCGGCCTGCGGCGCGGCTGCTCTTGGCGAGTGGCCCCGCGAGCTTGGCATCGAGAGCAGCATCCGCTGCAGCCATCTCGCGAAATCCCTGTTTTCCAGCCAACCACGCGGCTCCCACGGCGGGAACCAATACGGGAACGAAAACGGCATCTCTCCACTGCCTGCGCTGGCGTTCATTTGCCGCCTGACCCTCAAAAGTAATGGTTCCAAGAGTCGCCAGGTCAGGCGCGCAAAGGCGCACGAGGCGGAAAATTTCCGCCCTCATCTCAAGGAGTGCCTGATCACCGGCTGGCTTCATCCACGGAATCTATCACTTTGTTTGACTCGTGCAGAAAGAAAAAAAAGGGAGAGCAATCGCAGCGGGTGCGGCCTCACAGCAAAGCCCACACGGTCGCCGATGGGGCATTGCCAAAAAAATCCGGAGGCGCCGGGATTTGATGGAACTTCGTTTTCGAGGGGAGAATGCCTCTCGCGCATTCGATCAGCGCGGCCTCGTCCCAAGCGGTGAAATTCGTCGAAAGCAGAATCGCTCCACCCGGCGCGCTAAGCTGGTGGGCGCACTCCAGCAGGGTGGAAAAGTCGCGCTCGAAGCGGAAGGTCTTGCCCTCGCCGCTGCGTCCAAATGTGGGCGGGTCGAGAATGATTGCATCAAATGTCTCGCCGCGTTTGATCAGGCGGCGGAGGAAGGTAGGGACATCCTCGGGAATGAAACGGTGGCCATCAGGCGAGATTTTGTTCAGTTCAAAATTCCTCCGACCCCGCTGCAGCGAGGACTTGGAAACATCCACGCTGACCGTCTCCGCACCGACGCTGGCTGCCGCCACAGAGAAGGCGCAAGTGTAGGCAAAAGTATTCAGCACACGCCGAGGCTTGAGTTCCCTCAAAAAAAGGCGGTTCAAACGCTGGTCGGGAAAAAGCCCTGGCGAGTAGCTGGCGCTGAAGTCCAGTTCGTAGAGAAGCCCGCTCTCGCTCACCGTTTCAAGCGGCGAGGACTGAGCGTCGCCACTAAGCAGAACCGGCGTGTCCTTCTCACCGGGATTTCTGACGAGATACCGCAAAAAGACGCGCTTGGGATTCCAGCCTGTCTGGCCAATCGAGGCGGCGAGCGTCTTGGCATCAGGACCCGGCCGCAACGAGATCAGCGCCGTTTCACCAAAGCGCTCGATCCAAAAACCGTGGCCTGTTGCGATACGAAAGGCATTTGTTCCCTCTGCGAGCAAGTCCCCTGCGAGTTGCGGCGAGATCCAATTTCCCGCAGCGCTCATGTAGTGGGAACGAAGGGCGGGATGGGGCAGTCCACCGTATCGGCGATAGCGCGTAGCAACTCGAACTGCGTGTCGTTGACGACACCATCATGAACGACGGCAGCGGAGCACGCAGTGAGAATGGTTTTTTTAACTGCAAGCGAAGCCGTGGCGAGGTCCTCAAGGGCGCGGTCGAAATTCTTCAGATTCACACTCGATTGACGGGCGAGGGGAAAAGCTGCCGCTGATTTGCCGAGTCTGGCGACTCCAGCCTGAAAAGCGGCATCCAGTGCGGTGGACTCGCCATCATCGGCATTCGCAATCGCCGAGAGCAGGATGCCGGTATCGGGTAGTAATGGAACGAGTGACTTGTGCTGCACGCGGCCGGGCCTGGCTTTGGTGAAAGCCGCATCCAGATGGCGGAGCAGGAGCTTTTGCAGTGTGTATTCGAAGAGGTGGATTTGCCCGTCCGCTTCGATGAGCTGGCGCACCTGCCTGCTGAAGACGCTGTATTGTTGAGGCGAAAGACCCCGCAGCACGGGAATTGCCAGATCGACAAGGCTGATGCGCTGGGCCGTGCTGAGTTGGCTGCGACGGTCAAACATTTCTCCGATTTCCTTCCGCAAGGCGGCGTCGATCTCGAGGGCGGCCAGTTGGGACTGCCGCACCGATGCGTCTTCCGAGAGCAGGAGTGCAAAAACCAAGGCGCAGGAACTGTGAATCTCCCGCATTGCCGGCCTTGAAAACTCGGGCAACCCGGCAAGCATGGAAGTCGCCGCCGCCAGTTGTGCGTCGCCTGAAAAACTCGGCTTCGCCGAGTCAACCGGCGGCAGAGTAGGGGATGCTTCCTGAGGATCAAAATTCGGCGCAATCTCAGCGATGCGTTGTTGGATCGGTGGGTGTGTCGCAAAGAGTCCCAGCCACGCCTCGGCCATTCCATTTCCAAAAAACATGTGACTGGCTTCTTGAGCCTTCGGATGCTCCAACCGCGACGAGTGTGAGGAGATCTTCGAAAGCGCACCGGCGAGGCCTCCCGGATTGCGTGTGTATTGAACTGCCGAGGCGTCAGCCAGAAACTCCCGCTGGCGGCTCACGGCAGCCTTGATGAGCTTACCAAAGAAGACGCCGATCCAGCCTACGATGTAGAGCACCAGTCCGCCCGCGATGAGTGCTGCCACAATCGATCCGCCATTTTTGTCGTTGCTCGAGCGCGGACGGCTTGTGAGCGCCAGGCGCATGAGCACCCCGCCGAGAAGCGCGAGGAAGAGGATGCCGTTCAACAAGCCCATGAGGCGAATATTCAGCCGCATGTCGCCATTCAGGATGTGGCTGAACTCATGGCCGATTACGCCTTGGAGTTCGTCGCGCGTCAGCCGCTCGATGCACCCGCGTGTCACTCCCACAGCCGCATCCGCCGTGCCATATCCTGCCGCAAAAGCATTGATGGCCTCCTCGTCGAGCACATACACCTGCGGCACAGGCACGCCCGAGGCGAGGGACATCTCCTCCACCACATTCAAAAGGCGGCGCTCGCTGGCATCCGCGGTCGAGGGATTCACTGGAACGCCTCCTAGCATGTCGGCGACGGCTTTTCCTCCCTTCGATAGCTCCGCAATTTTTACCAAGCTCCCGATGACCACCGAAACCAGGACGCCCGCTGCCGTGAAGCCTAGCATCTCCCAATCGTCGAGCGGTTGCCCCAAAAGCAGGCTAAATCCGATGTGCAGAACCGCGATGATTCCTATAACGGCCAGCACAAAATAAAAAACCAGCCACTTCGTTTGAAGCCGGGCCTTTTCCTGCTTTTCAAAAAAATCCATCGGCTGCGGTCTGGTGCGCGCTTGCCTCGCGCGTGGGCTTTGTTTCCTGATTGGCGATTAGCGCGACCAGTCGAGAGCGCCCTTCTTGATGGCGTAGACGTAGCCGAACAGAAGGATCAGCACAAAGCTAAGCATACTCCAAAGAATCGTCGGGCCAAAGCGCGCCACATAATCCTGGAAGATCACAGCCCATGGATACATGAAAACAATTTCGATATCGAAAAGGATGAACAACATCGCCACGAGGTAGAACTTCACGCTGAAACGCGGTTGACCCTTCTGCTCCGGCACCATGCCGCACTCATAGACAGTGTCCTTCGTAGGATTGCGCTTGCCGTGGCGGCCCAAAGCCAAATTGGCAATCATCGCCACAGTAGCGAAGCCGATTGCCACAATCACATGCAGAAGCACTGGAAGATAGGTCTCTAACATGCCCCATCGTTTAGTCGCTCCCCCGCCAACTCGCAACTTCTAAAAACCACACCGCCAACCCTCATCATTCGCAAAAGCTCGAACCAAAAATTTGGACGATCGTCCAAATTTTTGGTTCGTTTGCGATGAAGGGCTGACTCGCAGGTTGCGTGGATGGTTGCGGATGAGGCTTGCGCGTCATGGCGGCAACCTTTCCAATCCGGCCTCGCTGCCAAACATTGCATGGGCATTTTCAACATTCTTTCGCCGGTTCTCCTGTTGGTCGTTCTCGGTATCATTCTGGCCCGTGTGCGGTTTTCCGGACCGGTTTTCATGGGGGAGCTGAACAGGTTCACTTTCTATGTGGCACTGCCTGCCTCGCTATTCCGCACGGCGTCGATCTCGGGGGATTCGGGGCCGGAGGTTGCCGGGATTATTGGCACAGTTCTCAGTGCGACATTTCTTGCGGCCGTGGCTGGTTGGTTGGTTTCCGTCGCTCTGAAGCTCTCGGACGCTTCGCACGCCGCCGTGTCGCAGTCTGCCTTCCGTTCCAATCTCGCTTATATCGGTATGCCTGTTCTTGCCTATGCCTTCGAGGGGTTGCCGGATGGGAAAAATCACTTCGCCACAGCCGTGGTTTGCATGGCTGTTCTGATATCCAGCTACAATGTTCTAGCCATTATCGTGCTCCAAGCCGGCCGCCACCAACTCTCTTGGAGCGCTGTGAAACCCGCTTTGTTCGCCTTGTTCACGAATCCCCTCCTCATTTCCTGCGCGGCGGGTTTGGTCTTTAACGCGTTCGATTGGTCCTTGCCGCTCTTTGTCGACAGAACGCTCGAAACAATCGGAGCCGCAGCCGTGCCCATGGCGCTGATCTGCATCGGCGGCTCGATTGCATTTATCAAATTGGGAAAAAACATCGCCGGAATGGCAGCAGCGGTCTTGCTCAAACTTGTCTTCGTTCCAGCGGTGGTTTTTGCCATCGGGGCACTGCTGGGACTTGCCACAGTCGATCTGCGGATCGCTATGGTTTTTGCCTCCTGCCCGACGGCTGCTGCGGC
>JAPLTI010000045.1 GCA_026398285.1 Verrucomicrobiota bacterium | reverse complement strand
TGTGACCGCCGAATGGAGAACTACCCCGGCGCTCATAGAGACGCCGCTACAGAGCAGCCGCTACAGAAACCGCGTCTTCGCCGCTTGGATCGCGTCTTCGTGGACTCGCCGATTTATTTCATCACAGCGTGTTCTGTGGATCGTCGGCCAATCCTTGATTGCGAGCCGGTGCATGACGCGTTTCGGACATTTTGTCTGAATTCGCCACAGCACGGCGCATGGATTGGGCGCTATGTGCTCATGCCAGACCACCTGCACCTGTTTCTGAGTGTCAATGAAATCTCATTGTCCAACTGGGTAAAATCCCTGAAGAATACGCTTTCGAAAACTCTGCGCTCGATTGGATGTGATGCTCCGCACTGGCAGAAAGGATTCTTTGATCACCTTCTCCGAAGCGGGGAGTCCTACTCGCAAAAATGGGATTATGTGCGGGAAAATCCCGTGCGTGCGGGATTGGTCGCAACCCCTGAAGACTGGCCCTACGCAGGCGAGATTCACGATTTGGAGTATCGCAAATGAAGACGAAACCTGTAGCGGCGGTCTATGACCGCCGAAGGAAAAACGAGCCGACGCTCATAGAGCGTCGCTACAGGGCGGTCTGTGACCGCCGAAGGAAAAACGAGCCCGGCGCTCACAAGGCGCCGCTACAGGTTGTAGCGGCGGTCTATGACCGCCGAGCGTCCCCAGCGCTCAAAGAGCGTCGCCACAGGAAAGCCAACCCTCATTGCTTTCCCAAAATCATTTGCCTCCTCCTCTTCCTTGCCCCGCTCTTCCTTTCCGCAGCACCAAAAAAAGACGACATTCCGCCCGTCGATCCCACTGTTGTCTATGACACCACCGTGAAAGTTCTTCGCGGAGGAACCTGCGAAGTGCCGCTCCGCGCGATCTCCCCGCAGGGCTACGATGTGGAGTTTAAAATCATCTCCCAGCCGCGTTCCGGCTCGCTCTCCGGTCCGCAGCGAAATTCCAAATCCTCAGTTTCCTACTTCTACACTCACGACGGGAAAAAAAATTCGTCACAGGATTCCTTCCGCTTCAAATGCAAATCCGGCCCGCAAAAAGCCTGGGGTTACGCCAAGGCCAAGATCCTCGTCGAAGAACCTCCAGCGCGCTTTGCCGCCGATGTTTCGTCTCTCGATTTTAGCTCTGTTTTTCTCGGTGAGTCCCGCACACTGCCTGTCCGCATCAAGAACGCCGGAGGCGGCCTACTTCAAGGCCGATTAAAAGTCAGCGCACCCTGGAGCTTCGCTGGTCCAGCCGACCTCACACTCGCAGAAGGCGAGAGCAAAAAAATCCTCATCACCTTCGAACCGGTCTCCATCGACACCCAACGAGGTAGCCTCGCCTTCGAATCCGGCACCAAGCCCTTTCCCGAAATTGCCCTCCAAGGGGTGGGGGAGAGCCGTTTCGAGGTGCCCGAAAAAGCCGCCTTCGAGCAACGGGTCGGTGCCGACGAACTGCGCATTCCCATCAAGAACCTCACCGCCGCGCCGCTCCCGATCAGTATTCATTGCCCTGCGCCGCTGGAGGCGTCTGATGCTATCACTCTCCCGCCCGATTCTGCTGGCGAGTTGTTACTGAAGCTCCCCGCCCGTCCCTTTGCCGAAAAGAGTGTCTTGGTTACAGTCAGTGACGAAGCTGCCAACCACGACATCCGTGTCGATTTGCCTCCACCGCCATCGCGTCTCGAGTGGGAGATCGTTGGGAAAAACCAACTCGGTATCACGACCCCCGGTCGCACGGTTTCAATGGCTGCAAATCTCCGCAACGCCGGCAGCGGCCTAGCCAGAGCCGTTATCCGGACCGCTGGCGATGGTGAGCTTTCACTCGCTCAAGGTCAACTCGCCACTCTCACCATTGGCGCGGGTGAAAGCGTGACGGTCAACGCCACTTGGAAATTCCCCGACACGCCAGGCCTAGCCGAGGCCGTGCTGGTCGCAGAGACCACTGGCCTGCACCCTATTCAAACCTCATGGCAAGCCGATGTCCAGTTGCCATCTGCCTCACCTACACCCTCGCCATCCCCCACGCCCAATCCCGGCGCCTCGCCATCCCCAACGCCTCCAGATATTATTTCTAAAGATGAACTCCACAAGCGCACGCCGAGTTCCCCCTCCTACCGTCTCGAACCGGAACTTCATTGGACGGCATTTTTCCCAACCCGTCGCACCGCCGCTGCCATCGTTTCCTGGAACTACAAAGGCCCAGAACCCGTCGAATTCATCATCCAACGTGAAGTGCAGCAGAGAAAGGGCTTCTTCGACCAGCGCGTTCAAGTCCCCGAAAATCTACCTGAAAAATCCTCCGAGTGGAGTTGGATTACTTTGCCTCCTTCGACCACCCGTATCGAAAAGCTTCCCGATGGACTCTGGCAAGCCCGCATCCCTGCTCTCTCCCCCGGCTACCACAAAATTCGCATTGCCAAACAGTCTAACTCCTCCCGTATGGATGGTCTGCAACTCAGCCTCCTGGTCGGCGACATCCCGCTCCCACAGCCTCTCCCGTGGACGCTCCCGAGTCTCCTCGCCCTCTGCGGTGCCTACCTCCTAAGAAAAAAAATTCGCTCCCTCTTCGGATAAAATCATCCGACTGGCTCCTGTAGCGGCGTGTCTATGACCGCCGGGAGTTGGTGGGAACCTCTCGACACTGGTCTCTCGACCCTCGACTTTTTTTTGACAGAATCATGGATGACAGAATCATTTTT
>JAPLTI010000182.1 GCA_026398285.1 Verrucomicrobiota bacterium | reverse complement strand
GCTACGCCCGGCGGGCGCTGGAGATCGGCGCACGAGGATACATCATGAAGAGCGAGCACAGCGACAAGGTGCTCGAGGCCATTCACACCGTGCTGCGCGGCCACATTTATGTGAGCAAGGCCATCGCCGGGCAGTTGCTGGAGTTTCTCTCCCACCGGTCGAAAAACAAGCAGTCCGGTCCCGACGCGCTCAGTCCCAGAGAATTCGAGGTTTTCAAACTCATCGGCGAGGGCGTCGCCACCCAAGATATCGCCAGGCGCCTGAACCTTAGTCCGAAGACGGTCGAAACCCACCGCGCCCACATCAAGGAAAAGCTCCACGCCACCACTGCCTCGCACCTCATCGCCATGGCAGCTGATTGGATTGCAAGACAAAGTATGGCGGAAAACAATTTTTCCGTTAGCTTGGCGTAAATGTCAGATAGCACCCCAAGCGCGATTGAAAACTCCCCCGATTCGAAAAAATTCCCGATCGCGGTCGTCGGTTGTTCAGCCGGAGGCGTCGAGGCCCTCGGTGCCTTTTTTGCGGAGATTCCCGGCGATCTTCAGGTTGCCTTCGTGGTTGCCAGCCATTTTCCACCCGCAGGCAAGAGCCACCTTGTTGATATCCTCTCGCGCGAGGGCGGTCTGCCTGCCATGTGGGCCGATCCCGGCACCTGCCTCAAGCCGGGGAAAATCCATGTCCTCCCTCCCGGCCATTTGTTTGGAATCGAAGACCGCCGCCTTGTTGAAAAAGGTCCACTGCCGGCGCATGGCACCCCCATCCTCATTGACACACTTCTGGAATCCCTCGCCGCTGCCTGCGAACCGGAATCCCTCGCCATCATACTCTCCGGTGCCGGCAGCGACGGAACACAGGGGGCGCGTGTCTTGAAACAGGCCGGCGGCATTGTCTGCGTGCAGGAACCCGCCTCGGCGGCATTCGGCGGCATGGCTGCCAGTGTGCTTTTGACCGGCACGGCGGATTATGTGCTCCCTCCTGCCCAGCTCGCGAACGAGGTGGTGCGGCTTGTGCGCCATGAGATTTCCATTCCCCCCGTCCTCGCGGAGTCCATCGATGAGGACCAGAGTGCCATGCGGAGCCTCACCAGCCTGCTCAAAAGGCATACCGGCTTCGATCTCGGAGCCTACAAAAACGAGACGGTGAACCGCCGCATCGAGCGCCGCATGGGCATTCGCCACATTTCCAACTTCGAGGAGTATGTCGCTCTCCTGAAAAAAGACCCCGCCGAGTGCGAGAATCTCGCCAAGGATATGCTCATCAGCGTGACCCGGTTTTTTCGCGATCCCGAAGTTTTTGAGAACCTCCGCAAAAATGTGCTGCCCCGTCTCGTGCGCTCCGCCGGCGGGCGCTCCCTCCGCTTCTGGGTGCCCGGCTGCGCGACAGGCGAGGAGGTTTACTCCATCGGCATCATTCTCGAGGAGGTGCTCCGCGAGTTGGGCGAAATCAACCTACCCTGCCGCTTCTTCGCCTCCGACCTCGATAGCCGCCCCACCGAGATCGCAGGGCAGGGGATCTACCCCGAGTCCATCGCTGCCGACATAGCCCCCGACCTTCTCGAAAAATACTTCACCCGCCATGGCGATCATTACCAGATCTGCCGCACCGTCCGCGAACGCATCGTCTTCGCCAAGCACAACCTCCTCAAGGATCCCCCCTTCACGCGCATCGACTTCGTCAGTTGCCGGAATGTTCTCATCTATCTCCAACCCGCCGCCCAGCAGCGCGTGCTCTCGATCCTCCACTACGCCCTCCGCCCCGAAGGCGTTCTCGCCCTCGGCCTCAGCGAAAGCCTCGGCGAACTCCAAAACGACTTCGAGACCCTGGATGCCCATGACCACCTTTTCCGGAAAAAAAACACCATCCCCACCTGCTTCGTGCTGAACGACCAGATGGATATCCTCTACAGCTTTGGAACTCCGGCGAAGTATGTCACCTTGGCCGAGGGACGAATCAGCCTCAAGCTCACCAGTCTCCTCCCGCGCGATTTCGCAGCCAGCCTCGACGCTGCCGCAGGGAAGGTATTGAACGAGGGACGCCCCTTCAAATACGGCCCCGTCGAAACACCCCAGGGCTCCGTGAATGTCCTCGTGGAATCCTTCCGGTCACCCGGCCAGGACAGGGTTTTTCTTTTGGTCTTTCTGGAAGAAATGGAAAAAAGCCTGCCTCTCGAAAACTCGCCCTTCGACCTCAAGGAAAGCATGCTCCGCATCGCCGATCTCGAAGAGGAACTCCGCGCCAGTAAAATGCGCCTCAAGGCCGCCATCGAGGAACTCGAAGCTTCCAACGAGGAACTCCAAACATCCAACGAAGAGCTCCAGGCCTCGAACGAAGAACTTCAAAGCGCCAACGAAGAACTCGAAACCGTCAACGAGGAACTCCAAACCCTCAACAACGAGCACCAAACCAAAATCGCCGACATCACCCAAGCGAACGAGGACCTCGACAACTTCATCGCCAGCACCGACATCGCCACCATTTTCCTCGATAACGGACTCCGTATCCGGAGATTCACGCCCAAAGCCGCCGCCAAGACCGGCATCCTCCCCCACGACATCGGCCGTGAAATCACAGCCCTCGCACATCCCCTCCTCGCCCACGCCGCCGAAGCCGCCCGCCGCATCCTCTCCGGTGAAAAACGCGTCGAAGCCCTCCTCCCCGCCTCCGAAGGAGAAAAAATCCTCCTCCGCGCCACGCCCTTCCTCCACAAAGACGGCACCTGCAGCGGAGCCACCGTCAGCCTCATCAAAATCAGCTCCAAACAAGCCGGCGAAGTCTAAAACAGCCTTCGTTCCAGCGTGGAAAGATCAGTGCGAGGTCGCGCCATCCGGGCAGGCAGGCTCCGCTGTATCTCCGACCGCTTTTGCCCCAATCCTCTCTCAGCCGTTTTGTTGACCGAGGTATCTTGAAAGGCTAATTTTCTGACATGTCCACTCAACAGCTTACGGTCGAAGCCATGGCGCTGCCGATTTCCGAGCGAGTGTCCCTTGCCCAAGCTCTCTGGCAGAGCATCGATGCGGGTCTGGAGGCGACAAAGGATGGTGAGGCTTTGGCGGAGGCTATTCGGCGTGACGAGGAGCTTTCATCCGGTGTGGTGCAGGGTCGCACCCACGAAGAAGTGATGCAGGCTGCTCGACGTGCTGTCGGATGCGCCTGATTTATCACCCCGGTGCCGAAGCGGAACTGATCGAGTCCGCTCGGTTTTACGAGCAGCGGGTTCCCTCGCTGGGCGGACAGTTTCTCGATGCGGCGGAGCTCTCCGTGGGTGCGATTTTGGATGCTCCGGAGCGTCGGAGCATTATCGAGGCTGGGGTGCGGCGATATCTGATGCCGCGTTTCCCATTTGCGGTATACTATCGCATCTGGCCGGATCACCTTCGCATTCTGGCTTTCAAGCATCACAGCCGTGATCCGAACTATTGGCGTCACCGGCTTTCGGAGTAGGTCGCGGCGAGGAGAGGATTTTTCTTGGGGGCTTTTTTCTTAAAAAAACCGTCGCGCTGGTTCGTAAGTCCGAGGGTCATTGAGGTGCCTGTGGACGCTGACCGGATGGGCGTCTCCAATAAAACCTCACTGCTTGTAAGAAGGATCTCCTGGGATTTAGTGCGTGGCGGCGTAAATGGGCGGTAGGTCTTTTGAAGAATCGATGTTTCGGCAGGGAGCGAGTGACAAGCAGGCCGGTTAGTAGAGATATTTTCCAGCAACTTATGGCAATGAGCCATTTTTTGTTTTTGATGGATTTGGGAGGAATTCGCCTCTCGCAAGCCACTATTGGAGAGGTGGTGGGCAGAACTGGATTCGAACCAGTGAAGGCGTAAGCCAGCGGATTTACAGTCCGCCCCGTTTGGCCACTTCGGTATCTACCCTTTTTTTCCTGCGGTTGGCTTACCTTGTGGGCGAGGCCTGATCGCGAGGGGCGAGCACAATGGATTTAATTGTGATTTTGGGCAAGGGAAAATCGTTGCTGTTTGTGGGGGCCTTGCTGATTTCTTCGAGAGTGTCGAGGCCTTCGAGGACGGTTCCGAAGACGGTGTATTGGCCGTTGAGCTTGGGCAGGGGCTGGAGGCAGACATAGAATTGGCTGCCGTTGGAATTTTTTGCGGGGTTGATTTTGTCGGGGAGGCGGGCCATGGCGACGGCGCCTTTGTCGTGTTTGAGGCGGATTTCGGCGGGGAGTGTGTAGCCGGGTCCACCGGTGCCGGTCGTGTCGGTTTGCCCTCGGCGGCTGGCGGGGTCGCCGGTTTGGATGAACGAGCCGGGGAAGACGCGGAAGAAGCGTTGGCCGTTGTAGAATTTTTTGGTGATGAGTTTTTTGAAATTCTCGACGGTGTAGGGCGCGGAGTCGTCGTAGAGGCCGATGGTGACTTGGCGCGGCTGTTTTTCCTTGGGGAATTGGATTTGGAGGACGGCGACATCCGGGCCGAGTGTGGCGGCGCGGACGGTGGTGGCGCAGAGGAGCGCGGCGAGCGTGAGGGCGATGAAGGATTTCATAGGATCGGGAATGCGCGGCGTTCGACTTCGCCGAGCGGGCGGCCTTGCTCATCGCTGATGCCAAAGCGCTCGAGGTCTTCGAACTGGCGGTTGAGATAACCGAGGGCGGCAGTTTGTGCGATGTCAAAATGCGGCGCGGCGCTGGTGAGGTGTCCGGCGATGGTGTCGGGCTGGCCAACGGGATGAAGGCGGGCGGGTAGGGAGAGGTCGGCGGGCAGAGTGCCGAGGAAGCCGTGGAGGCGCTTGTTCACTCGCCCCACGCTTTTGAGGCGGGAAACGGTTTCCTGGCCGACATAGCAGCCTTTGTCGAAATCGACGGCATTATCTTCAAGGCGGGCTTCCTGCGGCAGGGTGTCTTCGGTGATTTCGAGGCCCCATGCAGGTTGGCCGTGGATGATGCGGAGGAGGGCGAGCTGCGCGGGCGTGGCGGCGGCGAGATCGGAGGGTTTTTCAGCTGTGTCGAAACCGGGCAGGCCTGTGCGGTTGATGCGGAGGGCTCCGGCGGGTGGCTCGATGCCGAAGATGTGGTGCAGCGGCGACGGAGCGGACACCGGCTCGAGGAGGGCGTCATCCGCTATGAGATAGCGCTCGAGACGGGCATGAACAGCTTCGGCGAGGGATTCCTCGCACTCGATGAGGAGATGGTCTCCACCGCGCCAGATTTGCACGAGGGCGCAGAGTTTTCCTTTGGCTGTGAGGAGGCAGGCAGGGCGTGCGGTGAGGGGCTTGAGGCGCGTGATATCGATGCTCACTTGCCCGTTCAGGTAGCGCGTGGCGTCGGGGCCGCTGAGCTGGAAGCGGGCGCGGCCTTGGACCTCGAAAAAACCTGACGCGGGCGAGGGGGTCATTTTTTCCTGCGGAGGAGTCCCCAGAGGTTTTTGAGTCCGGCGGGTTCGTGGGTGGCTTCTTCTGCTTGAGCGGAGGTGCTTGGCGCGGGCGTTTCGGGGAGCGTGTGGCCCTGGCCGGGAAAATCGTAGAAGCGGGAAATAACGGAGAAATCCTCGTCGCCCCAACCGCGTTGAAGGCCCGCCATTGCGATGCCTGCGAAGGAGCCGGCTGCGGGGAGTTCGATGTTTTTTTCCTCAGCCATCGCGAGGCCGATCTGGACATCCTTGAACATGTTTTTGAGAGAGAAGCGTGGGTCGAAGTCGGCACCCAGCATGCAGGGGAGCTTGAGGTCAATCACGCCGGAGCGGGCGGCGTTGTTTTCCAGAGCGAGCGGGAGTTTGTGGAGTTCCACGCCGTATCGGTCGAGCAGGGCCAGGGCCTCGGTGAGGGATGCGACGGCATTTGCGGAGATGAGGTTGGTGGCGACTTTGACGACCGAGGCTTGGCCGATTTCTCCGATTTCCAGAATCTGTTTCGAAGAGGCTTCGAGCTGCGGACGCACGCGCTCGAGGGCCTGCGGGTCGCCGCCGATGTAGTAAATAAGCTGACCTGCGGCGGCGGCGTCTCGGCTGCCGGTGAAGGGGGCATCGAGAAAGGTGGCGTGTTTTTCCGCAACGATCTCTGCAGCGGTGAGTGTGTCGGCGGGGGAGACCGTGGCGTGGTTCAGAATGACATGCTCGGCGGTAAGGGCCGGAAGCATGGTGCGTAGCACAGAGTGCAGAGCTTCGCCGTTTGAAACGAAGATCTGAATATGGCGCGCCGCCTCGGCGATCTCAGCGGGGGAGCTCAGGAAGTTCGGCTCCGGCCGCACGGTGCGGTTCCAGAGCCAGACTGGATGCCCTGCGCGCCGCAGGCAGGCTGCGACCCGGCTTCCAATGATGCCGAGTCCGATGACGCCTGCTGCGGGTTTTCCCGATATCTGCTCCATGCGGGCTTTAGCTGGCCGCAGGCAGGAAGGTCTCGATCTTGGCGGATTCTTTGAGCTTGTTCAGCACGGTCTGCACGGCTTCGCGCTGGTTGTTAGATTTGAGGTAGGAGACGACCTGTTCCTTGACTTGATCGAATGGCACTGTGCCGGCGGCTTTTTTGTCGGTGACTTTGATGACATGCCAGCCGAACTGGGTTTTCACGGGCTTGCTGATGTCGCCGACTTTCTGGGCAAATGCGGCATCGGCGAATTCGGGAACCATGCGGTCTTTCGGGAAAAAGCCGAGATCTCCACCGGACTCGGAGGCGCCGGGTTCTTCGGAAAGTTCCTTCGCGAGCTTGGTGAAGTCTTCGCCTGCGGAAGCGCGTTCGGCGGCCTTCGTGGCGGCTTCTTCCTTCTGCTTCACGACATCCGCCGGGGCGTCGGGATCAACCATGAAAAGGATGTGGCTGGCTTTGACGGTTTCCGGTTGCTCGAATTCCTTGATGTTGGATTCGTAAAAGGTCTTGGCCTGGTCGTCGGTGATCTCGGGGGTTTTGACTTGGGATTTCATCCAGCGGCTTTGCTGGAGGCCGGTGCGGATGTTTTCCTTGAGCTTATCGGGGGTCATGCCGGCTTGGGCGATCTGTTCCTGGAAGGCCTTGTCATCGGGGAACTGGCCTTTGATTTTGGCGAGTTCGGCATCGACATCGGCATCGCTGACTTTCTCAGTGGAAGCTGCCTCGGCCACCAGCTTGTCCATGATCAAATCTTGAAGGAGTTGGGTGTAGCCGCCGAGTTGTTGCTGAGAGTTGAGATCTCCAATTTTGGCGCCGGAGGCTTGGAGTGCGGCGTTGAAGAGGTCCTGGAGTTGTTGTTTGGTGATGTTTTGTCCATTCACTGTGGCAACGACTTCGGGAAGTTCGATGGGCTTGTTATCTGCGGGAGCGGGTGCTGCGGCGTCGGTGGAGACCGATGCGTCAACCCCAGCTTCCTTGAGTTTTTCGACAACTGCCTGCGCGGCGGGGTCGGCGGCCGGTGTGGCTTCAGCCTGTGGTTTCGACTCGGCGGGAGCTGGAGGTTTGCAAGCGGGGAGGGCCAAGAGGCCGACTGCCAAAAAGGGGATGATCGTGGCTTTGGTGGATTTTGAGAGTGTCATTTGTGAGATAAGGAAACTTTTCATCGCACGGACGGAAGGGGATTGCCAGTGGAAATTGGCGAAGTCCACAGGGTCTGAGGTTTTAGCGTTGAGCAATGCCGCCGCATACTCCATGTTTTGTCACTGAAATGAAGATCATCACCCTCTCTTTCGCGCTTTTGTGTGCCTCAGTTGTCGCCGGCCTGAGCCAAGCTTCGCTTACCCCGCTGCCGCCAGACGGATTCGTGACCCTGGCACAGATCGTAAATGATTTTTCGACATCGGAGACCCAGGCTCTCCAGAAATACAATGGCATGCGTATCTGCGTTTACGGTCGGGTCGGGCAGGTCACACAGTCCGATGACGAAGAGGGCGATCCGCTCACCGCTTACATGCAGCTGCCGAACCGCACCACACCTGATGTGAAGGCAGTCTTCTCTGCGGATTTCATTCCCTCATCCGTCGTCGCAGTGGCGGATGACGATACGAAAGCCACGGTTTACCACGCCGACTGGAATGGCAATCTCTCGAATGCCACATCGTTTATCGTCGAGGGCGAAAATGTCGCCGTGCGCGGCACATTCGACAACTTCGTCGCGGGGGACATCATTTTGAAAAACAGCTTCAAGCTCGCACCGGAAGCATTGCAAAAGAAGCTCGCCGAACACGGCCTCTCGAACCAGTAATTTGAGCGACTTCGTTTATCCAAAAAACTACGATGTCATCGTCATCGGGGCTGGCCATGCAGGCATAGAGGCCGCGTTGGCTTCGGCCCGCTTGGGCTGCGAAACCCTCTTGCTCACGCAAAATGCCGACACGGTCGGGCAAATGTCCTGTAACCCAGCGATTGGAGGTTTAGCGAAGGGCCACATGGTTCGTGAGATCGATGCCCTCGGCGGCGCGATGGGGTTGAACACCGATGCGACCGGCATTCAGTTTCGCATGCTGAATGCCACCAAGGGACCGAGCGTCCGGGCGCCGCGAGCGCAGTGCGATAAGAAAGCCTATCAGTTCCGCATGAAGGCGCTCCTCGAGCGCCATCCGCGACTGGACATGAAGCAGGGAAATGTCACGCGGCTCGCGGTCGGGGAAAATGGAGTCGAGGGAGTGGAAACCAATTTCGGTCTACGCTTCAATGGCGGTGCAGTGGTCGTCACGACCGGCACATTCATGCGCGGCCTGCTGCATGTGGGTCTGCGAAATCAGACCGGTGGCCGTCTTGGCGATGCCGTTTCGACATTCAGTGATTGCCTGCGCGAACTCGGTTTCGAGGTTGAGCGCTTCAAGACCGGCACCCCCTGTCGGCTTCTCGCTAAAAGCATCGATTTTTCCCAATGTGAGCCCCAGCAGGGTGACGAACCTCCGCCGCTCTTCAGCTACCTCGCGGACACGCTCGTGCGCGGCGAGGACGACTTGCACACGCTCAACGAGTGGCGCGATGGAGCGTTCCGCGCGCGCCAGATTTGTTGCTGGATCACCTACACGAACGAAACCACGCACGAAATCATCCGTTCGAACCTCGACAAATCCCCGCTCTACTCGGGCGTCATCGAAGGCGTCGGACCACGCTACTGCCCGAGCATCGATGACAAGGTCGTGAAATTTTCCGCGAAGGGGCAACACCAGCTCTTCCTTGAGCCGGAAGGCCGCCACACCGACGAAATCTATGTCAACGGCGTTTCGACGAGCCTTCCCTTTGAGGTCCAATACAAATTCATCCGCAGCGTGCGAGGTCTTGAGAATGCCGAGATTTTGCGACCCGGCTACGCCGTCGAGTATGATTACTGTCCACCGACGCAGTTGCACACGACGCTGGAGACCAAACGCTTGCCGGGCCTCTACTTTGCGGGGCAAATCAACGGCACATCAGGCTATGAAGAAGCCGCCGCACAGGGTCTCATCGCCGGAGCGAACGCCGCCTTAAAGAGACTCAAGAGGCCGCCGCTCACCATAGGCCGCCACGAGGCCTACATCGGCGTCATGCTCGACGACCTTGTGACTCGCGGCACGCCTGAGCCCTACCGCATGTTCACAAGCCGCGCGGAATACCGTTTGTTGCTGCGGCAGGACAATGCCGATCTCCGCCTCACCGGCAAGGCGATCGAGTCCGGCTTGGTCGATGGCGAGCGCGCCTCGCGCTTCGAGCAAAAACAAAGCCAGCTCACCGCGCTCAAAAGCCGCCTCAACGAATTCAAAATCGACGCGGTCCCGCTCGAGCGCTGGCTCAAACGCCCGGAGAACACCTGGTCCACCGTGCCTGATGAAATCCGCTCGCAATTTTTACAACCGGTCTGGGAGCAGGTTGAGACCGATCTCAAATACGCCGGCTACATAACCCGCCAGGAGGAGCAAATCGCCCGCACCGCGCGTCACGAAGGCAAGGCCATCCCCGACTGGGTCGATTTCACCAAGATCAACGGACTTCGCACCGAGACCGTTCAAAAGCTCACCAGCCAGCGCCCCGAAACACACGGCCAAACAGCCCGCCTCACCGGCGAGACTCACGC